>NZ_JBJNRJ010000047.1:0-41480 GCF_046233715.1 Trujillonella humicola
CCCCCCCCCCCCCCCCCCCCCCCCCCCCCCCCCCCCCCCCCCCCCCCCCCCCCCCCCCCCCCCCCCCCCCCCCCCCCCCCCCCCCCCCCCCCCCCGGCCCCGCCCCCCCCCCCCCCCCCCCCCCCCCCCCCCCCCCCCACTCCGCACACCTGGTCGACGGCGGCCGGGCGCGGGATGCTCGGTGCCCCCGCACGGCCGCCGAGACGAGGAGCAGCCATGGCCCGGACCCCGCAGGAGATCTTCCAGCACCACGCGAGCGCCCTGATGGCGGGCGACATCGACGAGATCGTCGCCGACTACGCCGACGACGCGCTGTTCATCACCCCCGCCGGGGTGCTGCGCGGCAAGGACGGCGTGCGGGAGGGCTTCACCAGGCTGCTGGGCGACCTGCCCGACGCGGCGTGGGACGTGCCCACCCAGGTGTACGAGGACGACGTGCTGTTCATCGAGTGGTCCGCGGCGTCGGAGAAGGCCCGCGGCCATGGACGGCATCGACACGTTCGTGTTCCGCGGCGACTCCATCCGGGTGCAGACGGTGCGCTACACCCTGGAGCCCACCGCCTGAGGTGGAGCGCGGGAGCGCAGGTTCTCTGCGCTCCCGCACTCCACCTCAGCCGTGGACGGCGGGCGACGGGGTGCGGCGGGTGATCGAGACCGACATCAGCGCCGCGGCCAGGCAGGCCGCGCCGGCCAGGACCCACGCCAGGTCGTAGGAGCCGGTGACGTCGCGGATGACGCCGCCGCCGAAGGCCGCGAACGCCGAGCCGACCTGGTGGGAGGCGAACACCCAGCCGAAGACGACCGGCGCCCGGGCACCGAAGTGCTCCCGGCACAGCGCCAGCGTCGGCGGCACGGTCGCCACCCAGTCCAGCCCGTAGAAGACGATGAACACGATCATGCTGGCGTGCAGGTCGGGCCCGAACAGCGCCGGCAGCAGGAACAGCGAGGCGCCGCGCAGCCCGTAGTAGGCCAGCAGCAGCAGCCGCGGGTCGACCCTGTCGGTGAGCCAGCCGGACAGGACCGTCCCGGCGATGTCGAAGACCCCGACCAGCGCCAGCAGGCCCGCCGCCGTGGTGACCGGCATGCCGTGGTCGTGCGCGGCGGGGATGAAGTGCGGCTGGACCAGCCCGTTGGTCGACAGCCCGCAGATGAAGAAGCCACCGGCCAGCAGCCAGAAGACCCGCGTCCGGGAGGCGGCCAGCAGCCCCTGCACGGCGGTGCGCGCCGCGCCGCTGCGGATCGGGTCGACGTCGTCGGCCGCGGTACCGCCGTAGGGGACGGCACCGACGTCGCGCGGCCGGTCCCGCAGCAGCCAGGCCACCAGCGGGACGACGGCGAGGGCGGCGGCGGTCGTGCCCAGCGACGCCGCCCGCCAGCCCCAGGTCCCGTCGATCCAGGCCACCAGCGGCAGGAACACGAGCTGACCGGCCGCGCCGCCGGCCGTGAGGATCCCCGACACCAGCCCGCGCCGGGCCACGAACCAGCGCCCGGTCACCGTCGCCACCAGCGACAGCGCCATCGACCCGGCGCCCAGGCCCACCAGCACACCCCACAGCAGGACCAGCTGCCAGCTCGCGGTCATGAACACGGTGAGCCCGCTGCCGAGGGCGACGAGCAGCAGCGCGCAGACGACGACCCGGCGGATGCCGAACCGCTCCATCAGCGCGGCGGCGAACGGCGCGGTCAGCCCGTACAGCGCCATGTTGACGGCGACGGCGGCGGAGATGGTCGACACCGACCAGCCGAACTCCTCGCGGAGCGGGTCGATGAGGACGCCGGGCACCGCGCGGAACGCCGCCGCCCCCACGAGCGCCAGGAACGTCACCGCGGCCACCCACCAGGCGGGGTGGACGCGCCGCCGGGGTGGGGCCGGCGCGGCGGTCGGGGCGGAGGTCAGCACGGCGGGCAGCATGACCGACCGCTCCCGCTCCCCACGAGTGGCCGGACGGCCAACATGTGCCAGGATCCGGCCATGTCTGGTGCGCGGCCCCCCGCCGGGCCGGAGCGACACGAGGTCGTCGTCCTCGCCCTGCCCGACTGCATCGCGTTCGAGCTGGGCCTCCCCCACCGGCTGCTCGGCTCGGCCGTCGACGCCGCGGAGCGCCCGCTGTACCGGGTGCGGGTCGCGACGCTGGACGGCGGGCCGGTCCGCACCTCGGCCGGCTACCGTGTGCTGCCCGAGCACGACGCCTCGATCCTGGCCGGCGCGGCGACCGTCGTCCTCCCCGGCGTCCACGGCGGGCCGGCCATGACCGACGGCCGGCTGCCCGGCGGGCTGGCCGCGGCCCTGCGCGGCGCCGCCGCGGGCGGCGCGCGGATGGTGTCCATCTGCACCGGGGCGTTCGTGCTCGCCGCGGCCGGGCTGCTCGACGGCCGTCCGGCCACCACGCACTGGATGCACGCGGAGGCCTTCGGCCGGCTGTACCCGTCGGTGCGGCTGGACCCGGGCGTGCTCTTCGTCGACGACGGCGACGTGCTCACCTCCGCCGGCAACGCCGCGGGCATCGACCTGCTGCTGCACCTCGTCCGCCGCGACCACGGCAGCGAGGTGGCCAACCGCGCCGCGCGCCGCAACGTCGTCGCGCCCTGGCGGGACGGCGGCCAGGCGCAGTTCGTCGAGCGGCCGCTGCCCGAGCCCGGCGGAGCGGGCACCGCCGCCACCCGCGCGTGGGCGGCGGAGCGGCTGGGCGACCCGCTCACCCTCGCCGACCTGGCCGCGCACGCCCGGATGAGCGTGCGCACGTTCACCCGGCGCTTCCGCGAGGAGACCGGCGTCTCCCCGCTGCGCTGGCTCGCCGCCCAGCGGCTGGCCCTGGCCCGGCAGCTGCTGGAGTCCACCGACTCCTCGGTCGACCGGGTCGCCGCCGACGCCGGGTTCGGCACCCCGGCCTCGCTGCGCCAGCACCTGCGGGCGGCGATCGGGGTCGCCCCGGGCGCCTACCGGCGCAGCTACCGGGGTGGTTCCTCCCTCGATGTGACCGGACACTCCCCCGCCTGAGGGCAGGTCCGCGGCCCGCGTCTGGTTGAGTGGGGAGTGCCGGCGCCGGTCCGCCGCCCATCCGGGGCAGCTGGACGCGACGTCGGGCCGAGGCCGCGCCACCGAGGCGCGCCCGGTCGTCCGACGTCCCGCCGACGACGTGCGCGCCGCCCTGCCCGCAAGGCAGGAGCGCCGGCGCGCGCCCTCCGCCGGGCCGCCGGTCGGCCACTCGATCGTCGAGGAAGTCGTTGATGAGCACCGCCCAGAACACCCCCGCCCCCGGCCCCGCCACCGGGACCGCCACCGGGACCGGCCGCCCGCGCCGCCGCCGCGGCGGCCGGGGTGGCGCCGCCCGCCCCACGGGCGAGCAGGTCCGCCCGTCCGCCCCCGCCGGCGTCAGCGCCGCCGTCCCCGCCCCGGCCGTCGTCCCCGCCGGGGACGCCCCCACCGTGCTGCCGGCCGACACCACCTTCGAGGCGCTCGGCGTCCCGGCGCCGCTGGTCGAGGTGCTGACCGCCAGCGGCATCACCGCACCGTTCCCGATCCAGGTCGCCACGCTGCCCGACACCCTCGCCGGGCGCGACGTGCTCGGCCGCGGGCGCACCGGCTCGGGCAAGACGCTGGCGTTCAGCCTGCCGCTGGTCGCCCGCCTCGCCGCCTCCGACAGCCGGCGGACGCCGAAGCGGCCGCGCGCGCTCGTGCTCGTGCCGACCCGCGAGCTGGCCAACCAGGTGCTCGCCGTCGTGGACCCGCTGGCCCGGGCGCTCGGCATGCGGGCGACCGTCGTCTTCGGCGGCGTCGGGCAGAACCCGCAGGTGCAGGCGCTGGCCGCCGGCGTCGACGTGCTCATCGCCTGCCCCGGCCGGCTCGAGGACCTCATCGGGCAGGGCCACGCCGACCTCTCCGCCGTCGAGGTCACGATCCTCGACGAGGCCGACCACATGGCCGACCTGGGCTTCCTGCCCGGCGTGAAGCGGCTGCTGGACCGGACGCCGAAGGTGGGCCAGCGCCTGCTCTTCAGCGCCACGCTGGACAACGGCGTCGACGTCCTGGTCAAGCGCTACCTGAGCAACCCGACCACGCACTCGGTCGACCCCGCCGTGGCACCGGTGTCGACGATGACCCACCACGTCCTCCAGGTGCAGGCCGCGGACAAGGCCGAGGTCGTGCGGGAGCTGGCCTCCGGGCTGGGCCGCAGCGTGCTGTTCACCCGCACCAAGCACCAGGCGAAGAAGCTGGCCAAGCACCTCACCGCCGCCGGCGTGCCGGCCGTGGACCTGCACGGGAACCTGAGCCAGAACGCCCGCGAGCGCAACCTCGAGGCGTTCAGCTCCGGCGCCACCCGGGTGCTCGTCGCCACCGACATCGCCGCCCGCGGCATCCACGTGGACGACGTCGCGCTCGTGGTGCACGTCGACCCGCCGGCCGAGCACAAGGCCTACCTGCACCGCTCCGGGCGCACCGCCCGCGCGGGCGCCGGCGGCACCGTGGTCACCGTGAGCACGCCCGACCAGGCCGGCGAGGTGCGCACGCTGGCCCGCCAGGCGGGGATCACCCCGACCGTCAGCGCCGTCCGGCCGGGTGCCGAGGCGATCACCACCCTCACCGGTCCCGCCGCCCCCTACGTCGAGCCCGCCCCGGCGCCGGCCCCCCAGCCGCAGGGCACCGGGGGCGGCCGCCGCCGATCGCGCGGGAACGGCGGCGCGAGCGGTGCCGGCGCCGCGGCGGGCGGTCGCAGCGGCTCGGCGACCGGCTCCTCCTCCGGCAGCGGCCGCGGCGGCGCCACCCGCAACCCGGGTCCGGCGCGCACGCGCGCCGAGCTCGCCGCCCGCGCCGGCACCCACTCGGCGGCCACCTTCAGCGGTCGCTCACGCCGCGGCGGTCGCTGACCACCCTCCCTCGACCCGCCGACCGTCCTGCCTCCGGGCGGTTGGCGGGCGGTGGCCTGGGCACCCACAGGCACGTCAGAGGGCTCGCGCCCTGACCGACGTCCGAGCGAGGTGCCCCATGGGCCTGCCCATCACCCTGTCCGAGATCGCGCCACGGATCTCGGCCGGCGCGTTCATCCTCAACAGCGGCCTGGGCAAGCGCGAGGTCGACGCGGAGACCGCGGCGGGCATGCACGGCTGGGCCGCCGGCACGTACCCGTTCCTGAAGTCCGTGGACCCGCAGCAGTTCGTCAAGGGGCTGTCCACCGCGGAGATCGCCCTCGGCGCCGCCCTGCTCACCCCCTTCGTGCCCACCACGGTGGCCGGGGTGGCCCTGACCGCCTTCTCCGGCGGGCTGCTCGGGCTGTACCTGAAGACGCCGGGCATGCGCAAGGAGGGCAGCCTGGCGCCCACCCAGGAGGGCCTGAGCCTGGCCAAGGACAGCTGGCTGGTCGGGATCGGCATCGGCCTGGTCACCCGCGGGCTGATCGAGCGCCGGCCGCGGGTGACCGTCAAGCAGGCCGACCGGCAGGCGAAGCGGGCCGTCCGGGAGGCCCGGCGCGCTGCGCGCGCGGCCTGAGCTCCCGGCGGGTGGCGATCCGGCCCGGGGACGCCGAGGTGCTGGACACCGTGGTCGCGTGGTGCGCGGCCCGAGGTCCCGCGAGGGTCTCGACGGGGTAACGGCCACCTGGGAACATCCTGCACGGGGGTTCCCGGCCGGTCCTCAAAGGTTGGAGGATCCCGGCTCGAGGAGGTGCCACTCCGGGCGCCACCCGCGTTCCGAGGAGGACCCCGTGAGCAGTCCGACCGGATCCACCCGCACGGCCCGCCGGCTGGCCGCCGCCCTGGTCGCCGTCGCGCTCGGCCTGCTGTCGGCCTGCGGCGGGGACGACGACGGTGGCGACGACACCGCGGCTGCCACCACCGAGGCCACCACCGAGGCCACCCCCACCGCGAGCGAGACGACCGCCGGGGAGGGTGGCGCGACCGGCGGCAGCGAGCAGCAGGCCGGGGGCACGCTCGCGGTCACCTCGGTCGACTTCGACTACGAGCTGGACTCCGACCAGCTCGCCGCCGGGGACTACACGATCGAGCTGACCAACGGCGGCAGCGCGACCCACGACCTGGTGGTCGAGCAGGACGGCGCCGAGGTCGCCCGCACCGACACGATCGGCCCCGGCGAGACCGACTCGCTCGACGTCACGCTCGAGCCCGGTGAGTACGTCTTCTTCTGCTCCGTCGGCAACCACCGCTCGATGGGCATGGAGGTCACGGTGACGGTCACGTGACCGCCGCCGTGGCCCAGGGCCGGGGAACCGGCGCCGCCGTCGCCCTGCTGCGGCTGGCCGGCGCGGCGCTTCTCGCGGCGATCGCGGCCATCCACCTGTACCTGTGGCAGGACGGCTACGACTCGATCCCGACCATCGGGGACGCCTTCGTCGTGCAGGCCGTGCTCGGCTTCGGCGGCGCGGTGCTGCTGCTCGTCTCCCCCGCGCGGTACCTGGTGTGGGCGGCGCTGCTCGGGTTGCTGTTCGCCCTGGGCTCGCTGGGCGCGCTGCTGCAGTCCACGTACGGGCTGCTGTGGCTGGAGCCGGGGATGTTCGGCTTCGTGGAGTCCGACGCTGCGCCGTGGTGGCAGGAGACCTTCTGGGTGGAGGTCGCCGCGATCGCCGTCCTTCTGGTCCTCACGGTGCTGGCGGCCGCGCGGCGGCGTCGCTGAGAGGCAGCTTCCACCACGGCTCGGCCCAGGCCTGGCCGGCCACCGGCCGGCCAGTCCGCCCGCCGGGGCACCAGGACGACACGGGACGCGGGCATCCCCCCGGTCTACTCCCCCGGCCCCCGGCACCGCGGTCCGGCGGTCGCCCGGCCGGGGGCTGCGACGACCGATCCGGACCGGCCCGCGTGAGCGGCCGGCGGGCGGGTAGTGCACGGGACTGTGTCCCGAGTCGCCCCCTGCGGTGCCGGGCGACACCCGAGTCCTAGTGGGAGGATGGAGTCATCATGACGACATCACGAGCGGTCACCGAGACGTCCGACGGATCCGCCGCACCCCGCACGTCGGGGCGTCCGCGCGTCGTCATCATCGGGAGCGGCTTCGGCGGGCTGTTCGCGGCCAAGGCGCTGCGGCGCGCGGACGTCGACGTCACGGTCATCGGCAAGACCAGCCACCACCTGTTCCAGCCGCTGCTCTACCAGGTGGCCACGGGCATCCTCTCCGAGGGCGAGATCGCCCCCGCCACCCGCGAGATCCTGCGCGGGCAGCGCAACGCCCGGGTGGTGCTCGGCGAGGTCACCGACGTCGACCTCACCGCCCGCACGGTCACCTCGACCGTCCTCGGGCGGGTCACCGAGCACCCCTACGACGAGCTCGTCGTCGCCGCCGGCGCCGGTCAGTCCTACTTCGGCAACGACCACTTCGCCGAGTTCGCCCCCGGCATGAAGAGCATCGACGACGCCCTCGAGCTGCGCGGCCGGATCTTCGGCGCGTTCGAGCTGGCCGAGCTGGCCACCTCCCAGGAGGAGATCGACCGGCTGATGACCTTCGTGGTGGTCGGCGCCGGTCCCACCGGGGTCGAGATGGCCGGCCAGATCGCCGAGCTGGCCCGCCGCACCCTGAAGCGCGACTTCCGGAACATCGACCCGACCCAGTCGCGGGTCATCCTGCTCGACGCCGCGCCGATGGTGCTGCCCAGCTTCGGCGAGAAGCTCGGCGACCGCGCCCGCCGGCACCTCAACCGCATCGGTGTCGAGGTGCAGCTGGGCGCGATGGTGACCGATCTGGACGCCGACGGCCTGACGGTCAAGGACGGCGACGGGCAGCAGCGCCGCATCGCCGCCGCCACCAAGATCTGGGCCGCGGGAGTGCAGGCCTCCGAGCTCGGCCGCAGGCTCGGCGAGCAGACCGGGGCCGACGTCGACCGGGCCGGGCGCATCTCCGTGCTGCCCGACCTCACCCTGCCCGGGCACCCCGAGGTGCACGTGGTCGGCGACATGATGAGCCTGGACAAGCTGCCCGGCGTCGCCCAGGTCGCGATCCAGGGCGGCCGGTACGCGGCGAAGGCGATCACCCTGCGGATGGAGGGCAAGACCCCGCAGAAGCCCTTCCGCTACAAGGACAAGGGCTCGATGGCGACGATCTCGCGGTTCTCCGCCGTCGCCGACATCGGGAAGTTCAAGTTCGAGGGCTTCATCGCCTGGGTGCTGTGGCTGGTCGTCCACCTGATGTACATCGTCGGGTTCAAGAGCCGCGTCACCACGGTCTTCCACTGGCTGATCAGCTTCCTGGGCCGCGGCCGCTCCCAGCGGGTGGCCACCCAGCAGCAGGTCTACGGCCGGCTCGCCCTCGAGCAGCTCGGCCCGGAGTTCTCCGTCTCCAAGACCGGCGGCCCCAAGGACCGCGAGGCCGCGCAGGACGAGGACGTCACCGAGCGCCGCTCCGCCTGAGGAGGGGCCCCGCTGCCCCTCCCCCAGGGCAGAAGTGCACTTCTGCCCGATGGGGGGTCAGGCGGAGCCGGGCTCGGCCATCTTCGAGTGCGCCGCGGACTTCAGCCTGTCGGGCAGCACGCTGGTCGCCGCGGCCTGCGCCTTGGTCAGCAGCGAGCCGGCCACGACCTTGTCCCTGCCGGCCATCAGCGCCTCGAACCCTGCTCGGCGACCTGCGCCGGGTCGTCCTTGGGGCCCTGGCCGAGTTTGGTGTCGGTGAGGTCGCCGCGCTCGAAGAACTCCGTGTCGGTGGGGCCGGGCATGAGCGAGGTGACCGTGACCCCGGTGTCGCGCAGCTCGGTGGCCAGCGCCTCGGCCAGCGACTGCACGAACGACTTCGAGGCGTTGTAGACCGCCTGGTACGGCCCGGGCATGGTCGAGGCGATCGACGAGGTGAACAGCACCTTCCCCTCCCCGCGGGCGGCCATGTCGCGGAGGAAGAGCTTGGCCAGCCGGAACGACGCGGTGACGTTGAGGTCGATGATCGCCTGCTCGTCCTCGATCGGGTTGTCGACGAACGGCCCGCCCTTGCCCACACCGGCGTTGAGGGCGAGCGCGGCGACGGGGCGACCGGTCGCCACGACCGCGGCGTAGAGCCCCTCGATGCCCTCCCGCTCGCGCAGGTCGGTGCGGACGGCGGCGACGTCGACGCCCTCGGCGCGCAACGAGGCGGCGGCGTCGTCGAGCTCGGCGTCCTCGGCGTTCACGACGAGGTCGAAGCCATGGGTGGCGAACTGGCGGGCGAGCTCGAGTCCGATGCCGCTGGAGGCTCCGGTCACGACGGCGAGGGGGCGTGAGGTCATGACCGTTCCGGTACCCCGGCCGGCCGGCCGGACACCCCGCCGGCTCAGCCCGTCGCGCCCTCCCGCACGACGGACGCGGCGACCGCGCGCAGGTCGCCGCCCTCGGCGAGGACCGCCTGCTGCCGCGCCGCGGACGTGCCGCGCACGAGCAGCTGCTGCACCAGCCCGGTCACCTGCGACCACTCGTCGCGGGCGCGCAGGTCGTCCTCGAGCCGGCCCAGCAGCTCGTCCACCAGCTCCCGCGCCGGCCGCAGCTCGGCCCGCACCGGGTCGAACAGCTCGCCGCCGAGGCCGTCGCGGGCCGCGCGCCAGCGGGCGGCCCGCAGCAGCTCCGGGCGGGGGTCCGGCGCCGGCTCGCCGTCCGCCGCCTCGGCCGCGAGCACCGTCACCAGGGACCGCACCAGCCCGGCGTGCAGCACCGCGTCGTCGACGGAGGTGCAGACGTCGGCGACCCGGAACTCGACGGTCGGCAGGTGCGCCGAGGGCCGGACGTCCCAGTACACCTGCGAGGCGTCGGCGACGACGCCCGAGGCCACCAGCCCGGCGACCACCTCGCGGTAGCGCGCGGCCGAGCCCAGCCGCTCCGGCGCCCCGGAGTGCGGGAACCGCCCCCACCAGACGGTCCGGAAGCTCTCGTAGCCGGTGGCCACCCCGTCGTGGAACGGCGAGCTGCCGGTCAGCGCCAGCAGCAGCGGCAGGAAGGGCCGCGCCCGGTCCACTACGGCGACGGCGGTCCCGAGGTCGGGGACGCCGACGTGCACGTGGCACCCGCAGATGTCCTGCTGGCGGGCCAGCACGCCCCACCGCTCGCCCATCGCCCGGTAGCGGTCGGCGCCGGTGAGCGGCTGCTGCTGCCAGGTGCCGAACGGGTGGGTGGAGGCCGCCAGGAGCACCAGGCCGTCCCGGGCGGCCGCCGCGGCCGCGTCCCGCCGGGCCGCCACGAGCTCGGCGCGCACCTCGGCGAGCGTGGTGCAGACCGCGGTCGCCGTCTCCAGCTGGGTGGCGACGATCTCCGGGTGCACCCGCGGGCCGGCGTCCCCGCGGAGCGCGGCCTCGACCGCGCGGGGCGCCGGGGTCAGCGCCAGGGTGGCGGGGTCGACGCAGTGGAACTCCTCCTCCACGCCGAGCGTGGCCCCCACCGGTCCGGTCACGGCTCGGCGTACCAGGCGAAGCCGAGGCCGGGGACGACGACGCGACCCGCCGAGACGCCCAGCGGCCCGTCGCTGCCGTGCACCCAGGCGAGGCTGCCGAAGCCGGTGACGGTGTCGGCGTCGACCGCGCGCGGGCCCGCCGCCACGTTGGCCAGGCCGACGAACGCCCCGCCGCGCGGGTGCCGGCGGCGCCAGGCGAGGACGGCGTCGTCCCCGGCGTCGAGCAGCTCGGGCTCCACCCCGCCGCGCAGGGAGACCAGCGACCGCCGCACCTCCCCCAGCCGGCGCAGCGCGGCGAGCACCCGGCCCTCGAGCGTGGCGGGGTCCGCGGCCCGCGCGGCCGCGGCCCAGTCCATCGGCGGGCGGTGCATCCACCGGTTGTCCGGGGCCCGGGCGGGGTCGTCGAGGTAGCTGCGGTCGTTGCGCAGCGCCAGCTCGTCACCCATGTAGAGCAGCGGGATGCCGCCCCAGGCGTGGACGACGGAGTGGAGCAGGACCAGCCGGCGGAACCCGGCCTCCAGGGCGGCGGCGTCGCCGCTGTCCAGCGCCGCCTCGATGCCGCACAGCGACGCCGTCGAGCCGGAGATGCGGGCGTCGCCGGTGACCTCGTTCTCCTGGAAGAGCGCGCCGCGGGCGAACGACCCGGGGAAGCGGCCGGCGTAGAAGTCGTTGAGGAAGCGCCGGTGCGCCGGCCCGTCGTAGCCGGCCGCGGCGGCGTCCTCGTCGGTCACCGCCCAGCCGATGTCGTCGTGCCCGCGCACGTAGGTGCACCAGGTGGTGCTGGGCGGGACCGGCCGCATCCGGCCCAGGGCGTGCCGGGCCAGCCGCACCTCCTGCGTGGCCAGGCTGCTCCACAGCTGGACCATGAGCGTGTTGTGGTAGGCCAGCTCGCACTCGGGGCGGTACCGCTCGTGGGCGCCGAGGTAGGGCACCAGATCGTCGGGGGCCACGATCGCCTCGGCCTTGAACACCACGCCCGGCGCGGCCAGCCGGGTCAGCGCGTGCAGCAGCTGCAGGAGCGTGTGCGCCTCGGGCTGGTTCTGGCACGTGGTGCCCAGCCGCTTCCACAGGAACGGGACGGCGTCCATCCGGAAGACGTCGACACCGCGGTTGGCCAGCCAGGTGATCTCGCCCAGCATGGCGAGGGTGACCTCGGGGTTGGTGTAGTCGAGGTCCCACTGGTAGGGCCAGAACGTCGTCCACACCCAGCCGCCGGCGCCGCCGCAGGCCTCCGGCACCCAGCTGAACGAGCCCGGCGCCCGGTCGGGGAACACCTCGGGGATCGTCGCGTCGTAGGCGTCGGGCATCGTCCGGTCGGGGAAGGCGGTGTAGAAGCCGGCGAACGCCGGATCACCGGCCAGCCATCCCTGGGCCCACCGGTGCTCGCGCGCCGTGTGGTTGACGACGAGGTCGATGCACAGGGCCATGTCCCGCTCGTGCAGCGCGGCGGCGACCGCCTCGAGATCGGCCATCGTGCCCAGCCGGGGGTCGACCGAGCGGTGGTCGGCGACCGCGTAGCCGCCGTCGTTCTCCCCCTCGCGCGGGCGCAGCAGCGGCATGAGGTGCAGGTAGGTGGTGCCGAGGTCGGCCAGGTGGTCCAGGTGCCCGGGAAGCCGGTCCAGCGTCCCGCAGAACCGGTCGACGTAGCAGACGTAGCCCTGCACCCGCGCCCGCTGGAACCAGCCCGGGTCGAGCTCCCGGCGGCGGTCCAGCCGCCGCAGCGTGGCCGGCCGGTCCCCCGCCGCGGCCAGCACGACGCGCAGCGCGCGCTCCAGCAGCGCGTCGGCACGGTCGCCGTAGAGGGCGGACAGCGGCTCGTGGACGTCGAGCAGCGCGAGGTCCGCGCGGGTCAGGAAGGCGTCGGCCTCCTCGCCGAGCAGCGTCCCGGCGTCGGCCGCGAGCCGCGGGCGCAGCGCCGCCCAGGCCCGCGCGGCGGCCGCCCGCCCGGCGGCGGTGGAGCTCGTCACCGGGCCAGTATCGCGACGCTGTTCGCCCACGGCATGACCAGCGGCGGACCCCGGGCGGGCGGCGTTCACTGGTGTCCGTAAGCCTGTAATCAGGAGGGGCCATGAGCCACCACACCAGGGACCGGGACACCGGGGGCCGGGACACCCCCGCCCTCGACGCCTACTCCGCCACGGTCACCGCCGTCGCCGCGGAGCTGGCACCGCACGTCGCCGCCCTGCAGGTCGCCGGGCCCGATGGCCGCGGCGGCGCCGGCTCGGCGGTCGTCGTGCCCGGCGAGGGGCTGCTCGTCACGAACGCCCACGTGGTCGGCCGGGCCCGCACCGGCCGCGCCGTCTTCTCCGACGGGTCCGAGAGCGCGGTCGACGTCGTCGGCGCCGACCCGCTGTCGGATCTGGCCGTCGTCCGCGCCCGGGGCGCGGTGCCCGACGCGGCGGTGCTCGGCGACGCGGCCGCGCTGCGGGTCGGCCAGCTCGTCGTCGCCGTCGGCAACCCGCTGGGGCTGGCCGGCTCGGTGACCGCGGGGGTGGTCAGCGGCCTGGGCCGCTCGCTGCCCACCCGGGACGGGCGGACGGCGCGGGTGGTGGAGGACGTCATCCAGACCGACGCCGCGCTCAACCCCGGCAACTCCGGCGGGGCGCTGGCCGACTCCGCCGGCCGGGTGGTCGGGATCAACACCGCCGTCGCGGGCTGGGGGCTCGGGCTCGCCGTGCCGGTCAACGCCACGACCCGGCGCATCCTCGCCGCGCTGACCGCCGACGGGCGGGTCCGCCGCGCCTACCTCGGCCTGGTCAGCACGCCGGCGCCCCTGCCCGCGGAGCTCGCCGCCCGCACCGGCCGCCGCCGCGGGCTGCGGGTGCTCGACGTCGTCCCCGGGTCACCGGCCGCGCGGGCCGGCCTGCACGCCGGCGACCTCGTGCTCGAGGCGGGCCGCTCGCCGGTCGCCGAGGCGCAGAGCCTGCAGCGGCTGCTGTTCGCCGAGGCGATCGGCGTGCCGCTCCCGGTGACCGTGCACCGCAACGGCGCGATGGTCGACGTGGTCGCCGTCCCCACGGAGCTCACCGGCTGAGCGCGGAGGAGATCCGTGGGCGTGACGCCCACGGATCTCCTCCGCTCCCCCGTTCGGGTCGCCCGTCCTGCAGCACTCCCCCGCTCCGGTCGATGCTGTCGGTGGACGAGAGGAGGGGGACGTGCACGGAGACCGGGCCACCGGCGTGGGGCTGCTCGCGGTGCTCTACGGAGTCAGCGGGCTGCTGTGCGCCGTCGGCGCGCTGTGGCCGATGTCCGAGCGCTCCCCCGTGGCGCTGCTCGGCGTCCTCGCCCTCGTCGGCCTCGGCACCGCGGCGTTCCTGTGGCTGCGCCGGGCGGAGCTCCCCGACGGCGCCGTCCACCTGGCGCTGGCGGTGGTGAGCCTGCTCGTGGGCGCGCTGGCCTGGCAGTCGGTCACGACCGCCGGCATCGTGGGCCTGGGTCCGGCGATGGTCGCCGTCGGGGTGTTCACCGGCCACTTCCTGCCGCCGCGCACGGCCCGTGCGCACGTGTTCCTGCTGCTGGCCGCCGCCACCGCCGGCGCCGTCGCCGCCGCCCCCGGCGGCTTCACGTCGCCGTGGGTCACGACGGTGACCACGGTCGTCGTCCTCAGCGAGGCCCAGCTGCGCATCTCGGCCCAGCTCCGGCACGCCGCCGGCACCGACCCGCTCACCGGGCTCGCCAACCGCCGCAGCTGGGAGACCGAGGCGGCCCGCGACGTCGCGCACGCGCTGCGCAGCCAGGAGCCGCTCACCGTCGCCGTGCTCGACCTGGACCACTTCAAGGCCGTGAACGACGAGGAGGGGCACTCCGCGGGCGACGAGCTGCTGCGCTCCCTCGCCCGGGCCTGGAGCCGCGAGCTGCGCGGCGCCGACCTGCTGGGGCGCCACGGCGGCGACGAGTTCGTCCTCTGCCTGCCCGCCACCGACGCCGACGCCGCCCACGACCTGCTCGCCCGGCTGCGGTCCCGCCACCCCGCGCCCTGGTCGGCCGGGACGGCGACGAGCCGACCCGGCGACACCCTCGAGGACCTGCTCCGCCGCGCCGACGAGCAGCTCTACCGGGTCAAGCGCGCCCGCACGAGCTGACTAGGGCCGGCGCCAGTCGTCCTGCCCCAGGTGCGAGCCGGCCATCGGCCCCATCTGCAGCATGCCGCCGTCGACCGCCCAGGACGCCCCGGTGACGTAGCCGGCCCCCGGCGAGGCGAGGAACGTCACCACCGCCGCGACCTCCCGGGCGTCGCCGGGACGGCGCAGCGGCACGCCCGGCCGCTCGTGCCCGCGCGCGGTGGGGTCCTCGTCCTCCTGCCCGGTCATCGCCGTGGCGATCTCCCCGGGCGCCACCGCGTTGACGGTGATGCCGTGCTCGGCGAGCTCCAGCGCCGCGACCTTGGTGAGCAGCCCGAGCCCGCCCTTTGCCGCGCAGTACGCCGCCGCACCGACGCGCGGGGCGACCTCGTGCACGCTGGTGATGTTCACGATGCGCCCGCCCCGGCCCGCGGCCACCATCCGCCGGGCCGCCCGCTGCAGGCAGCAGAACGCCCCGTCCAGGTCGGTCGCCAGCACCTCGCGCCAGGTGGCCAGGTCGAGGTCGAGCAGCGGCGTCGAGTGGCCGGTGCCCGCGTCGTTGACCAGGACGTCGAGCCCGCCGAGCGCCTCGGCGAGGTCGTCGACGACGTCGGCGGCCCCGGGCAGCCGGGTCAGGTCCAGCGGGCGCAGCTCGGCCCGCCGGCCGCGTGAGCGGACCTCCTCGACCGTCGCCCGCCCGGCCGCCTCGTCGCGGTACCAGGTCACCCCGACGTCGTGGCCCTGCTCGGCGAGCGCCACGGCCACGGCCCGCCCGATGCCCGACTCCGACCCCGTCACCACCGCGACCCGGTGGGTGTGCTCCGTCATGCACCCATGGTGGGGACGTCCCGGCCCGGCCGCCGCGCGAGACGGGCACGGACACGGCAGGCAGGCCGACCGACATCCGACGGCAATGCGGCCGCGCGGCTGCCGGGCGGGCTGCGGGGTACCGGTGGCCCGTGACCACTTCCCCCCGCAGGCGCAGCCCCGCCGCCCTGCTGGCGCTCGTGCTCGCCGCGCTCCTGCTCGCGACCGGCTGCGTGGTCGGCACCGACGTCCCGCGGTCCGGCGCGGGCGACGCCCCGGCTCCGCAGTCCCCGCCCGACGGGTCCACCGGAGCGGCCGAGGAGCAGATGGCCCGCGCCGTCTTCGACCGGGTCAACGCCGAGCGGGCCGAACGCGACCTCGGCGAGCTGGCCTGGAACGACGACCTCGCCGCGGTGGCGCGCGACTGGAACCTCCAGATGGCCGAGGACGGGCGGCTGTACCACCAGGACCTGGGACCGCTGCTGGGTGGCGACCGGCTCGCCGGGTTCCAGGCCCTCGGGGAGAACATCTTCCGGGCCACCGGGCCGGTGCCGGCCGGGACGATCCACGCCGGCTGGATGCGCTCGGACGACCACCGGGTCAACGTGCTCAACCCCGGCTTCGACCGGCTCGGGGTGGCCGTCCACTGCGCACCGGACGGATCCGTCTGGGCCACCCAGGAGTTCGGGCGCACCGCGGGCTCGGACCTGCCGACCCCGGCGCGCACCACCCCACCGCCGGAGCCGCTCGTCCACCCGGAGGACGACGGCCCGACCTGCGGCTGACCGGGTTCAGCCGCCCGCCGCGCGCAGGAAGCGGCTCCCCCAGGCCCGCGCCCGCTCGGCGAGTTCCGGGGGCTCGAGGACGGTGAACTCGGCCTCCGCCGTCCCCAGGGCGAACAGCGCCCACTCCAGGGCGTCGGGCTCCATGGCGACCCGGCAGCTCGCTGCCCCGTCGGCCGTGACCACCGCCCACCGGCCGATCCGCCGGCGGACCTCCTCGGCCGGCGCGTGCACCACCGCGACCACCGGGGTCCCGGGCCGCAACCCGAGCCCGGCCTGCACGAAGGCCGCGGCGTCCCGGGCGGGCAGCGAGCGGGGCGCGAACCGGGCACCGGTGGCGCGCGGGGAGGCGAGCCGGTCGAGGCGGAAGGTCCGCCAGCCGCCGCGGCCGGTGTCGTACGCGACGAGGTACCAGCGGCGGCGCAGCGGCACCAGCCGGAACGGCTCGACCAGCCGGTCGCTGTGCTCGCCGCTCGCGGCCAGGTAGTCGAACGACAGCCGGACGGCGTCCCGGCAGGCCTGCGCGACGGTCGTCAGGACGGCGGGGTCGACCGCGGCGTCGTCCCCCGCCCACGGCACCGCGACCGTGGCGGCGGCGAGGGCGTCGACGCGCCGGCGCAGCCGCGGGGGCAGGACGGGGACCACCTTCGCCAGCGCCCGCACCGACGACTCGGCCATGCCGGCGACCGCCGCCTGCGCCGCGGCCTGCAGCCCCACGGTGAGGGCGACCGCCTCCTCGTCGTCGAGGACCAGCGGCGGCAGCGACGCACCCGGCGCCAGGCGGTAGCCGCCCGAGACGCCCGGCGTCGCCTCCACCGGATAGCCGAGGTCGCGCAGCCGCTCCACGTCCCGGCGCACCGTGCGCAGCGAGACGCCCAGCCGGTCGGCGAGGTCCGAGCCGGCCCAGTGCCGGCGGTCCTGCATCAGCGAGAGCAGGCGCAGGGTGCGGTTCCCGGTGTCGGCCACACCGGGAGATTCTCCGGCAATGCGGTCAGGATCTGGCACCGATGGCCGGGAGGCTCGTCCCACCGGAACCCCGACGGCGAGAGGCGAGAGCCATGACCGGCACCACGACCACCCTGACCCGCGAGCGCGCCGACCTGCTCGAGACGCTGCGGGCGCACCGGTGGTTCCTGCGCTACACGGTGCAGGGGCTGACCGAGGAGCAGGCGCGGCAGCGCACCACCGCCAGCGAGCTGACCCTCGGCGGGCTCGTGAAGCACGTCGCGCACACCGAGTCGAGCTGGGCGGACTTCGTCGAGCAGGGCACCTCGGCCATGGCCGGGCCGGACGACGCCGAGCAGATGGCCCGCTGGCAGGCCGAGTGGCACCTGGCCGACGGCGAGACGCTGGCCGACGTGCTCGCCCACTACGACGCGGTGGCCGCCCGCACCGACGCGCTGGTCGCCACGCTGCCCGACCTCGACGCCGACCACGCGCTGCCGCCGGCGCCGTGGTTCGAGCCCGGTGCCCGCCGCTCGGCCCGCCGGGTGTTCCTGCACATCGTGGCCGAGACCGCGCAGCACGCCGGCCACGCCGACATCCTGCGGGAGTCCCTGGACGGCCAGAAGACGATGGGCTGAGCCCCGCCCGGCCGCCTCGCCGTCGTTCGCGCAGGACGTCCCTGCGCCCGGACGCACCGGCTCCGGTCAACCCCCAAGCCGGGGGTTGAGCCGGCTCTCCGGGCGGAGCAGGGTCCGGCGCGTTCCGAGCACAGCTCGTTCATGCGCGGGGGACGATCCGAGGGAGAGACGCATGAGGCGATGGAGGAGCGCCGTCGTCGCCGTGGCGGCCGCGGCACTGGTGGTCCCGGCGACCGCCGCCCAGGCCGACGGCGGCGGGCACGGCGGACACGGCGGGCGCGGGGGCCAGGACACCCGGATCACCGAGGTCGCGTCCGGACTCGAGGGGCCCCGGCAGCTCGACGGGTTCCGCGGCAACAAGGTGGTCGTCGCGGAGTCCGACTCCGCGGAGATCTCCACGGTGAACCTGCGCAACGGGCGCGTCGAGCCGCTGTTCTCGCTCAGCGCGCCGGGATCGGTGAACCCGCAGGGCGTGGCGTCGGCCGACGGCCAGCTCTTCATCGCCCTGGGTGAGCTGGGCGAGGACGCGCCGCCACCCTTCACCGACCGGCCGGATCAGGAACCTCGGTGCGAGTTCGCCGCCGAGTTGCCACCGGGCCCCGGTCTGGTCGTGACCGAGGTGGACGGGGACGTGCTCGCGCGCTGCGACCTGCTCGCCTACGAGTTGTTCGCCAATCCGGACGGGCAGAGCCAGTTCGTGGACGACGACCCGGCACTCGGGCCCGTCGACTCGCTGTCCAACCCCTTCGCCGTCCTCGTGCAGCACCGGCGCATCCTGGTGGCCGACGCAGGCGCCAACACCGTCCTGTCGATCGACCGCCGCACCGGCAGGATCCAGCCCTTCTTCGAGCCGCCGGTCATCACCACGGGCCTGTGCCAGGGCGCGGAGAACAACCCGGAGACCCCGTCCTACCCGGCCACGGTGGGGTGTGATCCCGTGCCGACCGGGGTCGTCGAGGGACCCGACGGCAAGATCTACGTCAGCACCCTCGGCGCGGTGACTCCGGGCGCCGGTGTGGTCTACGTCCTGGACCAGCACGGCCGGGTCGTCCGGACCATCGAGGGCCTGAACCCGATGACCGGCATAGCGGTGGACCGGCGCGGGACGGTCTACGCGTCCGAGCTGCTCCCGGGCCAGGTCGTGCGGATCGACCGCCACGGCAACCGCTCCTACGTCGCGGTGCCCACGCCGCAGGGGCTCGAGTTCCGGGACGGCTCGCTGTACGTCGCGGCGGACAGCGTCCAGCTGGGACCCGACCCGGTCGTGGGCCGTGTCCTCCGCGTCGGTCTCGGCGCGTTCGGTCCCGACCAGGCGCCGTTCCAGCCGCCGGGACCCCCGGCGGCGCCCTGACCGGTAGGACCCGAGTGCCCGGCGGAGCGCCCGCTCCGCCGGGCGCTCACGCGTCGTCCTCCAGCTCGCGGAGGTGGTCCTGCGCACGGTCGCGGGCGGCGGCCGCGTCACGGGCCTGGCGCTCGGCGGTGGTGCGGTGCCGCTCGGCGCGGCGCAGCTCGGCGCCCACCTCGGCCGCCTCCTCCTCGGCCCGGGCCAGCTCCGCGGTCAGCTCCTCGACCCGCGCCCGGAGCCGCTCGTGCCGCTCGTCGAGCTCACCGGCGCGGTCACGCTCCTCCGCGGCGCGGGCGGCGGTCTCCTCCGCCAGGGCCGCGGCGGCCGCCGCGGCCTCGCGGGCCTCGGCGAGCTCCCGCCGGCGCTTCTCCTCCGCGGCGCGGCGGGCCTCCTCCTCCCGCTCGCGGCGGCGCTGCTCCTCGCGGGCACGGCGGTCGGCGGCGTCCCCCGCGGCCCGCTCCCGCGGGCGGCGGGCGGGGGACGGCGCCGGCTCGGGCACCACCCGCAGCTGCGGCCGCATGCCGGTGACCCCGCCCATGCCGCTGTAGGACAGCGGCGAGGTCAGCCGGCCGCCGAGCACCGCCTCGCCGGCCTCGGGGTCGGCCATCGCCGCCCGCAGGGTGTCCTCCACCTGACCGGAGACGGTGGTGCTGACGGCATGCCCGCGCTCCCGGGCCCGGGCGGCGGCCTGGCGGGTGAGGGCCGAGAGCAGCTGCCCCCGCTGGGAGTTCAGCGCCCGGAGCTGGTCGCCGGCCAGGGAGTCCTGTGCCTCCCGCAGCAGCCCGCCGAGCTCGACCAGCGCCTCGATCTCGTCCCGGTGCTCCCGCACCAGCACGTTGACCACCCACGCCGCGGTGGAGGGCTTGGGCAGCGCGCCGATCTGCTTGGCGAGCGCCCGATCGCCCTCGGCCCGCACCTCGGCGGCCCGGGCGGTGCGGGCCGCGACGAACTCCTCGGGCGGCACCGCGTAGAGCTCGTCGGCGACCTCGTCCAGTTCCACCTGCCGTCGTCCTCTCGACCGGCCCGCTCGACCGGGCCCGGCTCAGGCGCCGCCGCCGGCGGTGCGCGCGCCGGCCCACAGGTCGATGCCGGCGTCGACGGCGTGCTGGTCGATGCGCGCCAGCTCCTCGTCGGAGAAGTCCAGCCGCTGCAGGGCGGCCACGTTCTGCTCCAGCTGCCCGACGCTGCTGGCGCCGATCAGCACGCTGGTGACCCGCGGGTCCCGCAGCGCCCACGCCAGCGCCATCTGCGCCAGCGACTGGCCGCGCCCGGCCGCCAGCTCGTGCAGCGCGCGCACGTGCGCGAGCGCCTCGTCGGTGAGCAGGTCCGGCGACAGCGACTTGCCCTGGCTGGCCCGCGACCCGGCCGGGATGCCGTCCAGGTACCGGTCGGTGAGCATGCCCTGGGCCAGCGGGGAGAACGCGATGCAGCCGGCGCCGGCGTCGGCGAGCGTGTCCAGCAGCCCCTCGGTCTCGATCCAGCGGTTGAGCATGGAGTACGAGGGCTGGTGGATCAGCAGCGGCGTCCCCAGGTCGGCCAGGATCGCCGCGGCGCGGGCCGTGTCGGCCGGCGAGTACGACGAGATGCCGGCGTAGAGCGCCCGTCCCGACTGCACCGCGGTGTGCAGCGCGCCCATCGTCTCCTCCAGCGGCGTCGTCGGGTCGGGCCGGTGGGAGTAGAAGACGTCGACGTACTCCAGCCCCATCCGGCGCAGCGACTGGTCGAGGCTGGCCAGCACGTACTTGCGCGAGCCGCCGCCCTGGCCGTACGGGCCGGGCCACATGTCCCAGCCCGCCTTGGTGGAGATCACCAGCTCGTCGCGGTAGGGACGGAAGTCCTCGCGCAGGTGGCGGCCGACGTTGGTCTCGGCCGACCCGTACGGCGGGCCGTAGTTGTTGGCCAGGTCGAAGTGGGTGATGCCGAGGTCGAACGCCCGGCGCAGGACCTCGCGCTGGCGCTCCAGCGGGACGTCGTCGCCGAAGTTGTGCCACAGGCCGAGGCTGATGGCCGGGAGGTCCAGCCCGCTGCGGCCGGTGCGGCGGTAGGTCATGGTGGAGTAGCGCTCCGCGGCGGCCGTGTAGGTCATGGCCGCATCCTCGCCGGTCGTCCGGCGCTACCGGCAGCCGCCCTCGTCCCCGCCGAGGACGGTGGTCAGCGAGAAGTGGCCGGCCAGCGCGTAGGTCCCCGGCTCGGGCGCGCTGAGGGTGACCCAGCCGTCGGCGGTCGGCGTCAGGCAGGCCGTCGTCCCCGGGTCGGCGGTGCTGCGCGCGACCAGGTACCGGTTGGGCCGCACCTGCAGCCGGTGCGTGGCGGTGTCGGGAACCGCCACGACCAGCTCGGCCGGCGAGGCCGAGACCAGCGTGAGCGGCTCGGGCACGATCGGCGCGGGGTCGGCGACCCGGTAGAGGGTCCAGTGCTCGTCGGCCCACACCCGGGTCAGGTAGGGCAACCCGGAGCGGACCAGGTCCTCCTCGGCCCGGTCGCGCGTCACCGGGTCCGCCGCGACCGCGACGTAGGCGACCGCGTTGGCGGCCAGCCACCGGCGGTACCCGGTCGCGTCCGCCCCGCCCGGCCCGAGCAGCGCGGCGTTGCGGTGGTTGTCGGTCTGGTCCTCCCAGCCCCGGGCCAGGGGGACCGCCGGCCCGAGGACGTGCGACCCGGCGCGCGACCAGTTGTCCACGAGCTCGACCCGGTGCCCCTCGAGGTCCGGCCGCGTCGCCAGCTGCGCCCGCAGCCCGGCGTAGTCCTCCGCGCGGTAGCCGTTCCCGAGCGCGGCCACCTGGTCGTTGGCCCCGGCGTACACCGCCCAGGCGAGGGCGGGCAGGAGGACCAGCAGCAGGGGCCGGCGGTCCCAGCGCGACCAGGCCAGCACCACGCAGGGCAGGACGAGGTAGCCGAAGCGGCCCATGTTCGCGCCGACCCCGGTGGGCACCACGAAGAGCACGACCGCGGCCGCGACCACCAGCGGCGGCAGCCAGCGCTGCGGCGTCGGCCAGAGCGCCGGCCACACCACCGCCGCCGCGGCCACGGTCAGCGCGAGCGTCGTCCAGGGGAACTGGTAGGACCCGGGCGCGCCGAACAGGGCGAAGGGCACGACCACGCCGCCGGCCGCGCCGGCCAGCGCCGCCCGGACCGCGGGGGAACGGGCGCCGCCGGCCAGCAGCGGGACGGCGACCAGCCCCGCGAAGGCCGGGACCAGCGGGCTGGCCAGGCCGGAGACGGCGAGGACGAGCGCGCCGGCGACCGGCCGCCGGCCGCGCAGGGCCAGCACCCCGGCGAGCGCGATCGCCGCGCCGACGGCGAAGGCGACCCGGCCGGCCAGCAGGTTGCTGACGGCGGCGGCCGCGACGGCCCAGCGGAACAGGACCGGGTGCGCCGTCCCGCGCGAGAGCGGGAAGGCCAGGGCGACCACCGCCAGCGGCGCGAGCAGCACCAGGGCCCGGGCCCCCACGGCCGCGGAGAGGTGGGGCACCAGGGACGAGTAGGCCCCCGGCGAGATCCCGCCGAACCAGCCGAACCAGTAGGTGAGCCCCACCCCGGCCGAGGCCGCCTGCTCGCGCGCGAGCGCGGCCTGCACGTCAGCCAGCGGCGGGTCGACCAGCCACATCGCGGCCGCCGCCGCGACGGCGGCGAGCAGCGGGCCGGTCCGCACCAGGGCGGCCCCGAGGCCGCCGCGCGCGGACGCATCCGCGACGGCGCTCACCCGGCGGCCGCCGGCGCCGGCCGGTTCCTGATCTGCCGGGACAACAGCAGGACGGCGCCGCCGACCAGCCCCAGGAGCACGACACCCGCGACGACGTCGAGCAGGTAGTGGTTGCCGGTGGCCATGGTGGACACGAACGTGACCAGCGGGTAGAGCACCGCCAGCACGCGGACCCAGGTCCGGCGCACCAGGACGAGGACGACGACCCCGCACCACGCGGCCCACGCGCAGTGCAGCGAGGGCATGGCGGCGAACTGGTTGCTGATCATGTCGGGGCCCGGCGAGCCGGAGCTGGACCACCAGCCCCACGCCGAGGTCTCGCGCATGACGTCGACGAACCCCTCCGAGGCGGGCATCAGCCGCGGCGGCGCGGTCGGGAAGAGGTAGAAGCCGACGAGCGCCAGGAAGGTGGTGCCCACCCACACGCTGCTGGCCACCCGGTAGCAGGCCCGGCGCCGCCGGTACAGCCAGACGAGCACGACCGGCGTCAGGTAGAGGTGGAACGAGGCGTAGTGCAGGGCCATCACGGCGGAGAGGACGTCGGAGCCCGCCGTCCACTCGTTGAGCGGGCGCTCGACCGCGAGGTGCAGGGCGTCCTCCACGGCGAGGATGTCCGCCGCGGTGTCGTAGGCGGTGCTCCGGGCCTCCCAGGAGACGCCGTTGCGCACGTGCGAGTACGCCTTGTAGAGGCCGTAGAGCAGCACGAACTCGAACCACCACGGCAGTCCGGCCGGCCCGCGCAGGACCCGGTGGCGGAGGACCGTGGCCCGGCCCGCGGGAGCGGCGTCCACGGGGGCGGGCGCGTCCCCGGACACCCGCGTACCAGCGACGGCGACGGTGTCGGTCACGCCCACTCCCCCGGTCACGCCGGGGTGGCCGCCGTCCACCGGTACGGCGCCCGGCGCGCGGCCAGCACGACCCCGCCCCCCACCACGAGCAGCAGGCCCACCCCGGCGAGGACGTCGAGCAGGAAGTGGTTGCCCGACCCCATGACCACGAAGAAGGTGCTCGGCGGGTACAGCACCCCGAGGACCCGGACCCAGGTGCGGCGCACCATGACGGCCAGCACGATGCCGCACCACAGCGCCCAGGCGCAGTGCAGGGAGGGCATCGCGGCGAACTGGTTGCTGATGGCGTCGCTGGCCGGCGCGCCGGAGGACGGCCACCACCCCCAGCTCGACGTCCGGCTCATGACGTCGACGAAGCTCTCCGAACGCATCAGCCGCGGCGGGGCGGTGGGCATGAGGTAGAAGCCGAGCAGTGCCACGGCCGTCGACGCCATGAGCGCACCGCTGACCACCCGGTACTGCCGGCGCCGGCGCAGGTACAGCCAGACGAGCACCGCCGGCGTCACGAGGAAGTGCAGCGTGGCGTAGTGCAGGGCGACCACCGCCGACAGCGCCTTCGACCCGTGCACCCACGCGTTCAGCCCGCGCTCGACCGCGATGTCCCAGGCGTCCTCGAGGTGCAGGATCGCTGCCGCGTTCTGGAAGGCGACCGCGCTGACGTCGCCCACGCTGTTGCGGACGAGGGAGTACAGCGCGTAGAGCGCGGCGAGCAGGAGGAGCTCGCACCACCACGGCAGGCCACCGGGGCCGCGGCGCAGCCGACGGGCCGGCGGTGCCGACACGCGGAGGCCGAGGGGGCCGAGCTGGTCCCCGGACGGGAGTGCCCGCGGTCCGCGGACGGCCACCGTCTCGGTCACGCTGCCCCCCTGCCTCGTCCTCGAGCCCTGCCGTCTCCCCATCGGCCGGCCGGCGCCCGGCCGTGACCGTCCGATCCCGGCCGGAGCCGGAACCGCCCCGGATCCCACCCTTCGGGGGGAGCGGCCGACCCGTCTCCGACGGGTCCGCATGCTCCGACGCCCCGGACGACCGGAACTGCTCGGTGGCACCGCGGTCGGTGACCTTACGCAACGGCGGCGGGAGCGTGAACAGGACTTTCCCCGGCGGGGTGGGCGCCGCAGCCGCACCCTCCCGCGGCAGGGTCGACGACCGGCCGACGCCCGGCGGGTCGCGGGCGGCGATCCGCAGGCCGGCCGAGCGGACGGCGGGGCGTGCGTCAGATCTCGATCTCGGCCTGCACCCGCGGGATCTCGGCCGGCAGCTCGCGGGCGAGGAAGCCCAGGCCGCCGACGGCCGCCGCCAGCCGCTCCCCCGCCCTGCCGTGCAGGTGGGCGGCCCAGACGGCGGCCTGGTCGGGCTCGGCGCCGCGGGCCAGCAGGCCCGCGGTCACCCCCGCCCGGACGTCGCCGGAGCCGGACACACCGAGGCCGGCGCCGCCGCTCTCGTCACGCCACAGGTCCCCGGTGGGCGAGGCGACCCAGGAGGTGGCACCGCCCACCGCGACGGTGGCGCCCGCCCGCCGCGCGAGCTCGAGCGCCGCTCCGGCGGGGTCCTCGTCGACGTCGCCCTGCTCGCGGTGCAGCGTGAGCGCCAGCTCGCTCGGGTTGGGGGTCAGCACGGCCCGGCCCGCCAGCCGCTGCAGGCAGGCGGGGTCGGCGGTCACGCTGGCGATGCCCAGGGCGTCGAGGACCACGGGGCACTCCAGGTGCGGCAGCAGCCGGTCGACGAAGCGCTGGGCCTCCTCGACGTCGGTCATGCCGGGGCCGACGAGCACCGCCGAGGCGCCCTCGGCCAGCGCGCGCACCCGGTCGACGCCCGCGACCGCCAGCGCCCCGCCCGGCGTCTCCTCCAGCCCGCGGACCAGGGCCTCGGGCAGGGCGACCGACAGCGTGCTGGCGACGCTGGCCGCCGTGGCCACCTGCAGCTTCCCCGCGCCGGCGCGCATGGCCGCCTCGGCCGCGAGCAGGACCGCGCCGGGCACCTCGGCGCTGCCGCCGACGATGAGGATCCGGCCGCGGGACTCCTTGCCTCCGGTGGGGGACGGCAGCCGCCACCGGCGCAGCAGCTGCGGGGTGACCAGCTCGTGCCGGCGGTCAGGCACGGCCGGCCTCGGCCCGCCCGGGCATGGACTCGCGGGGCACGGGCTCCTCCTCCGTCACGGGCTCGGCCGCGCGCTCCAGGTGCGCGACGGCGTTGGCCTCGGCCAGCCGCAGCACGCCGTCGCCGTCCGCCTCGTACCGGGTCACCGAGCAGTTGGCGATCGGATCGCGCTCGGCGAGGTCGAGCAGCTCCTGCTCGCTCAGCTCCTCGAGCACGTACCGGAAGACCATGATCACGGCCTGGTGCGAGGCGATCAGCAGCCGCTCCCCGGAGCAGTCCAGGCGCGCGTCGGTGAGCACGCTGCGCACCCGGAGCGCGACGTCGGCCCAGCTCTCCCCGCCCGGCGGCCGGTAGTAGAACTTGCCGAGCAGGTCCCGGCGCTGCGCCTCCTCGGGGTACTCGGCGCGGATCCCGGCGCCGGTCATCCCGTCGAAGGCGCCGAAGTCCCGCTCGCGCAGCCGCTCGTCGTGGCGGGCCGGCAGGTCCAGCCCCGCCGCCTCCGCGGCGACCCGCAGGGTGTCGGCGGCGCGGGTGAACGGCGAGCTGAGCAGCGCGGTCGGCCGCCGGTCGGCGGGCAGGTCGTGCAGCCAGGAGCCCAGCGCCGCCGCCTGCCGCCGTCCGGTGCCGGACAGGGGGACGTCGGGGTCGCGGACGTCGAGCTGCAGCCGGGTCGCCCCGGTCGCGCCGGCGTGGGCGTCGGCGACGTTCCCCTGGCTCTCCCCGTGGCGGACCAACCACAGCACTGCCGGACCGGGTGTGGCGGGCATGCGGCTCCTCGTGGCCGGGCGGTCCGCCGGCGGTCGACCGGCGCCGCACCCCCCTAGCCGGTGCGGCCGCCGGTCAAACGGCGGTCGTGCCCGCCCGGTCCGGATCCCCTCCCCGGTCCCGGGGCTCAGGAGGAGGCGGCGGTGGCCCCCAGGCGGTGCGGGGTCTCGTCGTCCATCGAGGCGAAGAACCCGCCGACGACGTCGAGCAGGTGGTCCAGCGACTCCGCGCGGTAGAGCACCGGCTGGAACCGGGTGATGTCGTACTCCGCGGTGCCCATCTCCCGCAGGTCCAGCGGGCGGATGTCGGCCGTGCGGAACTGCTCGATCTCCCCGTAGGACGACAGCAGCCCGGCGCCGTAGCAGCGCAGCTCACCGCGCTCCACGACGACGCCGAACTCGCAGGAGAACCAGAAGACCTTGGCGAGGAACCGCAGCGCCGCCTCGTCGGTCAGCCGGCGGGCGGCCTCCCCCGTCAGCCGGTGCAGCTCGGCGAACGGCGCCGCCGCCAGGGCCACGCCGTGGCCGATCACCTCGTGCACCAGGTCGGGCTCGGGCGTGTAGAGCGGCTGCGAGGCGTGCCGGATGTACTGCGTGGAGTGGAAGGTCCGGTCGGCGAGCGCCCCGTAGAACTGCCGCAGCGGCACCAGCCCCGGCGCCGGGTCGAAGGTGAACCCCGTGCGGGCACCGACGCGCTCGGACACCTCGGTCAGCTGCGGGATGCGGTCGGTGGGCAGGCCGACGTCCTCCCAGGCCGCCAGGTAGGCCGAGTGCGCCAGCCGCCGGTGCTTGGCGGTCAGCTCGCGGCAGACCGTCCGCCAGACCGCGTTCTCCTCGTCGGTGTAGTCGACCGCCGGCACCGGCTGCCCGGGCCGCCAGTCCAGCGCAACCCGGGCGATCGCGCCGCGCCGGGCCAGGTACCCGGGATCCGCCACGCCCGGGTGGTTCGGGGCGAGGTGGACCGTCACGCTGCCGTCCCCGTGCTCCTCGACCGGGGAGTACAGCTGCGCCTCCTCGAACATCTCCGCTCCTCCCTCCCCCGCGCGCCTGCTCAGCGCGCCGGCTCGACCCGTCCGGTGACCTCGCCCAGGGAGATCCGGCCGCCGTCCACCCCCGGCGCGGTGGCGCCGATCGTCACCTCGTCGCCGTCCTCGAGGAACGTCCGCGTCGTCCCGTCGCTCAGGACCAGCGGCTCCTCCCCGCCCCAGGAGAGCTCCACGAGCGAGCCCCGCTGGTCGCGCCGCGGGCCGCTGACCGTCCCGGAGGCGAACAGGTCCCCGGTGCGCAGCGCGGCGCCGTTGACCGTGAGGTGGGCCAGCTGCTGGGCCGGCGTCCAGTACGTGCCGGCGAACGGCGGGCGGCTGACGACCTCGCCGTTGAGCCGCACCTCCAGCGCGAGGTCCAGCCCCCACGGCTCGCCGGCGTCGTCGAGGTAGGGCAGCAGCGGGACGTCGCGCGGCGGCGCCGGCACGCGGGCGGCCTCGAGCGCCGCCAGCGGCACCACCCACGGCGACACCGAGGTCAGGAACGACTTGCCCAGGAACGGACCGAGCGGCGCGTACTCCCACGCCTGCAGGTCCCGCGCCGACCAGTCGTCCACCACGCACACGCCGAAGACGTGCTCGGCGAAGTCGCCCAGCGGCACCGGGGTGCCGAGCTCGGACGGCGTCCCGACCACGAAGCCGATCTCGGCCTCGACGTCGAGCCGCTGCGACGGCCCGAACGACGGCGGGCCGTCGGGCTCGGCGCGCTGCCCGCTGGGCCGGACGACGGGCGTGCCCGACACCCGCACGGTGCCCGCCCGCCCGTGGTAGCCGACCGGCAGGTGCCGCCAGTTCGGGAGCAGCGGTGGGGACCCGGGCCGCAGGATCCGGCCCAGGTTCTCCGCGTGGTGCCGGGAGCTGTAGAAGTCGACGTAGTCGGCCACCTCGACCGGCAGGTGCAGGGTCACGCCGTCCCGCGGCAGCAGGTGCGGTGCCACCCGGTCGCGGTGCCGCCGGTCGGTCAGCCAGTCGGGAACCCGCGCGCGCAGCTCCCGCCAGGCGGCCGGGCCGCGGGCGAGGAAGGCGTTGAGCGTCCCGGTCGCGTGGACGTCGTCCCCGCTGACGGCCGCGAGGTCCAGCACGGCGTCGCCGACCGCGACCCCGGTGCGGCGCGGGGTGCCCGGGGTGGAGAAGACGCCGTACGGCAGGTTGGCCAGGCCGAAGCCGGTGCCCTCGGGGAGGTCGACCCAGGTCATGGGCGCCGCCGTCCCCCCGACCAGCTCCACGCGTACCGGCCGTCGTCGACCGCGGTGCCGCCCTCGCCCAGCTCCAGCGGGCGGAACGTGTCCACCATGACGGCGAGCTCGTCGAAGGACTCGGCGCCGAGCGCGCCCTCGACCGCGCCCGGCTGCGGACCGTGGGTGTGCCCGCCGGGGTGCAGCGACACCGAGCCGCGGCCGATGCCCGAGCCCTTGCGGGCCTCGTAGACGCCGTCGACGTAGAACATGACCTCGTCGCTGTCGACGTTGGCGTGGTAGTAGGGCACCGGCACGGCCAGCGGGTGGTAGTCGACCTTGCGCGGCACGAACGCGCAGATCACGAAGCCGGCTCCCTCGAACACCTGGTGCACCGGCGGCGGCTGGTGCACCCGGCCGGTGATCGGCTCGAAGTCGGCGACGTCGAAGGCGTAGGGGTACAGGCACCCGTCCCAGCCGACGACGTCGAACGGGTGCTCCGGCACCACGTGCACGGTGCCGGCCGGGCCGGCCGGGCCGCGGTGCTTGACGTGCACCTCGACGTCGGTCCCCTCGGCCAGCAGCGGCTGCGCCGGGGCGCGCAGGTCGCGCTCGCAGTAGGGCGCGGTCTCCAGGAACTGGCCGTGGCGCGACAGGTACCGCTTCGGCGGGCCGATGTGGGAGCTCGCCTCGACGACGTAGGTGCGCAGCGGCTCCTCCCCGGTGGGCACCCAGCGGTGCGTGGTGGCCCGCGGGACGACGACGAAGTCGCCGGCCCCGACCTCCAGCGCGCCGAACGTCGTCTCCAGGGTGGCCGTGCCGCGCTCGACGAAGACGCACTCGTCGCCGATCGCGTTCCGGTAGTACGGGCTGGTCAGCGAGCCGGCGGCGTAGGAGATGCGGACGTCGGGGTTGCCCAGCACCAGCCGCCGGCCGGTGACCGGGTCGACCGACTTGTGCTCCTCACCCGGGAAGAGGTCGTGCAGCGCCAGGTGCCGGGGCAGCAGCGGCGCGTTGGGGGTCAGCGACTGGTCGGGCAGCTCCCACGGCCGGGCGTCGACCAGCGCCGAGGGCAGGCCGCGGTGGTAGAGCAGCGAGGAGTCCGAGGAGAAGCCCTCCTCGCCCACGAGCTCCTCGGAGTACAGCCCGCCGTCGGGCCGCCGGAACTGGGTGTGCCGCTTGTGCGGGACCTCGCCCACCCGCCGGTAGTGCGCCATCGCCCGCCCTCTCCTCCTCACCTGCCCGCCGAAGTGGCCACTTCGGCGTCAGAAGTTGCCGCGCCGGGCCTGCTCGCGCTCGATCGCCTGGAACAGGGCCTTGAAGTTGCCCTTCCCGAAACCGAGCGAACCGTGCCGCTCGATGAGCTCGAGGAAGACCGTCGGCCGGTCGCCGGTGGGCCGGGTGAAGATCTGCAGCAGGTAGCCGTCCTCGTCGCGGTCGACCAGGATGCCGCGCGACTGCAGCTCCTCGATCGGCACGCGCACCTCACCGATCCGCGCCCGCAGCTCCGGGTCCTCGTAGTAGGAGTCCGGCGTGGCGAGGAACTCGATGCCCTCGGCGCGCAGCGCGTCGACGGTGCCGAGGATGTCGCTCGTGGCCAGCGCGACGTGCTGCGCGCCGGGCCCGCCGTAGTACTGCAGGTACTCGTCGATCTGCGAGCGCTTCTTCCCCGGCGCCGGCTCGTTGAGCGGGAACTTGACCCGGTGGTTGCCGTTGGCGACCACCTTGCTCATCAGCGCCGAGTACTCGGTGGCGATGTCCGCACCGACGAACTCGGCGAGGTTGGTGAAGCCCATGACGCGGTTGTAGAAGGACACCCACTCGTCCATCGCGCCGAGCTCGACGTTGCCGACGACGTGGTCGATGGCCTGGAACAGCCGGGCCGGGGCGCCGGGCCGCTTCACGTGCGTGCTCGAGCGGGCGACGTACCCGGGCAGGTGCGGGCCGGAGTAGCGGGAGCGGTCGACCAGCGTGTGCCGGGTGTCGCCGTAGGCAGCGAGGGCGGCCATCCGCACCATGCCGTGCTCGTCGGTGACGTCGTGCGGCTGCTCCAGGACGGTGGCGCCCATCGCCGTCGCGTGGGCGATGCACCTGTCGACGTCGGGCACGGTCAGCGCGATGTCGACGATGCCGTCGCCGTGCCGGCGGTGGTGGTCGGCCAGCGGGCTGGCCGGGTCGTAGGCGCCGGTCAGCACGAAGCGCGCCGCACCCGAGCGGAGCACGTAGGCCACGGAGTCGCGGTTGCCGGTCTCGGGGCCGGAGTAGGCGACGAGCTCCATGCCGAAGGCCGACTGGTAGAAGTGCGCGGCCTGGGTGGCGTTGCCGACCACCCACACCAGCGCGTCCCATCCCGACACCGGGAAGGGATCGCCGGAGGGGTCGTGGTCGACCAGCCCGACGAGCTGCCGGAGCTGCTCGGGGTCCAGGTGCGCGGCGCGCTCGTCGTCGAGTGCCTGGGTCATGCCGGATCTCCCCCGGTCGCGGGACGGTGGTCTTGCGACGCAGGACACACCGCGGGCACGCTGCTGGGCAACCGGCACCTCTGGTGCTGTGCCGGCTGACCAGCCCGCCCACCTGACGGGGAGCCGAACTGGTCATGGTGACCAGTCGATCGAGGAGGACGGCGTGGCTGACGGCGTCGTGCTGGACGCGCTGGACGTCGCCCTGCTGGCGGCGCTGCGGGAGCACCGGCGGGCCGGGGTCCTGGAGCTGTCCCGGATCACCGGGGTCGCGCGCGGCACCGTGTCGGCCCGGCTGCAGCGGCTGGAGGACGCCGGGGTGGTCACCGGCTACGGGCCGGAGATCGACGTCCGCGCCGCCGGCTTCGGGGTCGAGGCGTTCGTGACGCTGGAGATCTCGCAGGGGGCGGTCGAGGCGGTGCAGCGCGACCTCGAGGCCATCCCCGAGGTGCTCGAGGCGCACGCCACGACCGGCCGCGGGGACGTGCTGTGCCGGGTGGCCGCCCGCTCGCACGAGGAGCTGCAGCGGACCTTGGTCCAGCTCGACCGGTCCGCCCACGTGGTCCGCTCGACCAGCGTCGTCGCCCTGTCGCGGCTGGTGCCGCTGCGGGCGCTCCCGCTGCTCCGGACCGCCGCGGCCCCGGATGCCGGCCGGTCCGCCATGCGCCCGCCTCCGGAACGCTGACGCCGCCGGCGGCCCAGGTGCAGCGCGGCACCGGCCGCGAGGAGGACGACGACGCCGGCCACGGTCAGCGCGTTCTGCACCAGCGGCAGCGCGGCACCGGCCAGGGCGCCGCCGGCCACGAGCCCGCCGGCCCAGACCAGCGCCGCCGGCACGGTGCCCCGCAGCATCGTGGCCACCGGGACGCCCTCGGCGGCGGCGAGGCGCGGCGCGAGGGTGCGGGCACCCGCGACGAACTGCGCGGCCGCCGCGGCCCGGGCCGGCCGGCGCCCGACGGCCTCCCGCCACGGCGTCGTCGTCCGCTCGAGCAGGCGCGCCGCCGGCGCCGGCAGCCACCGGAGGCCGCCGGCCACCGACCGGCGGGCCGACCGGTGGCCGAGGACCGCGCCGAGCACGGTGGCGGCGGCGACCCCGGCCGCGGCGAGCGGCGCGGGCACCGCTCCGGTGCCGGCCAGGACGCCCAGCCCGAGGACGAGCGACCCGGCGGGCAGCACGACGCCGAGGAGCAGGCCCGCCTCGGCGACCAGCACGAGGGCGACCACCGCCACCGCGACGGGACCGGTCGCGGCCTCGGCGAGCACCGTCAGGCCGGCCGGCGGGAGTTCCCGGCCACGCCGAGCACCGGCCCGCCGTTCCGGTCCGCCCCGGACGGGAACGAGACGCCGGTCAGCTGCTCCGACACCTGCCAGATGCGCCGGGCGTCCTCCGCGCTGCGCAGCCGGCTGAAGAGCTTCTGCTCGGCCGGGGGACCGCTGATGTGCCCGAACCGGCGGGGGCCGTAGAAGCGGCCGCCGCGGGCGTCCGCCGAGGTCGCGGCGAGCAGGGCGGGCAGCGCGGCGGTCTCGGGGGTGCCGGCGATGCCGAGCGCCGACAGCCGCCGGATCAGCCGGATCTCCCGCGACTCCGCCGGCCGGCCGATCCCGGGCTGGGCGGCGAGCAGGTTCGTCGGGGCCACCCCGGGGTGCGACAGGGTGCTCGTGATCCCCCATCCGGCGGCTGCGCTGCGCCGGTCCAGCTCGACCCCGAACAGGCCGGTCGCGATCTTGGACTGGCTGTAGGCGCGGAACGCGTCGTAGGAGCGCTCCCACCCCAGGTCGTCCCAGTTGATCGCGTGGCGGTTCGCCGCGACGCTCACCTGCGTCGTCACCCGTGCCCGGCCGGCGCGCAGGAGCGGCAGCAGGTGTCCCACCAGGGCGAAGTGGCCCAGGTGGTTGGTCCCGAACTGCAGCTCGTGACCGTCGACGGTCGTGCGCCGCGCCGGCGGGGTCATGACCCCGGCGTTGTTGACGAGGACGTCGACCGGCCGGCCCTCGGCGAGCAGCTCGCCGGCGAACGCCGCGACCGACGCGAGGGAGGACAGGTCGAGGTCGTGCAGCGTGATGCGCGCCCCGGGGACCCGGGCCCGGATCTCCGCGGCCGCCGCCTCCCCCTTGCCGCGGTTGCGGACCGGCAGGACCAGGTCGGCCCCGGCCGCGGCCAGTCGGCGGGCGATGACCGCGCCGATGCCGTCGCTACCGCCGGTGAGCACGGCGCGCTTCCCGGTCAGGTCGGGGAGGGTGATGTCGATCGTGGTGCGGGCCATCGCTGAGCCTCTCTCTCGTCGGGGGCGCCGGTCGCGCCGTGTCCCCACCGTCACCGGTTCGCCGGCCGCGAGGCAGGGCCCGTCGATCCCCCTCTCCGGGCTCGGCGAGAGGGGGATCGACAGGCCGTGGCTGAGCCGGCCCGGCGCCGGTAGGAACGGGACGTGCCGCCCGCTGCGGGCGGCCCGGACACCCCGAGGAGACACGTGGCCATCGACCGAGCCGGGCTCGCGGACTTCCTGCGCCGCCGCCGCGAGGCGCTGCAGCCCGAGGACGTCGGCCTGCCCCGCGGCGCGCGACGCCGGACGGCCGGACTGCGGCGCGAGGAGGTCGCGGCGCTGTGCCACATGTCGGCGGACTACTACGCGCGCCTGGAGCGGGAGCGCGGGCCGCAGCCGTCGGAGCAGATGGTCGCCTCGATCGCCATGGGGCTGCACCTGTCCCTCGACGAGCGGGACCACCTGTTCCGCCTGGTCGGGCACCAGCCACCACCGCGCGGCGCCGGCAGCGAGCACATCAGCCCCGGGCTGCTGCGGATCTTCGACCGCCTCGGGGACACCCCCGCCGAGATCGTCACCGAGCTGGGCGAGACGCTGCGCCAGACCCCGCCGGCCGTGGCCCTCACCGGTGACGCGTCCCGGTTCACCGGGCCGGCCCGCAGCCGCGGGTACCGCTGGTTCGCCGACCCGTCGTCGCGGGAGCTCCACGTGCCCGAGGACCACGACCTGCTCTCGCGCATGTACGCCTCGGGGCTGCGCGCCATCGCGACGATGCGGGGTCCGGGGTCGCGCGCGGCACGGCTGGCGGACCTGCTGCTCGCGGAGAGCGAGGAGTTCCGCGTCCTGTGGGAGACCCACGAGATCGGCGTCCACCCCGCCGAGGTCAAGCGCTACCAGCACCCCGAGGTCGGCCGGCTGGAGCTGAACTGCCAGACGCTGATCGACCCGCACCAGGCGCACCGGCTGATGGTCTACACGGCCGCACCGGGCAGCGAGAGCTACGAGAAGCTCGAGATGCTCGCGGTCATCGGTGCCCAGTCCCTCTCCCCCGCCGGTCCCGTCGTCCGCGCCGCGGATGCCGGGGACCGGTCGTGACGCCCCTCGCCCCCCGGCCCGTACCGCGCGGGCCTGACCGGCCGGGCTCGTCCGCCGTCCTCCCCTCGCGCTTCGCGTCGCGGGGTGAGCCGGGCGCCCGCGGTGGGTAGAAGTCCTCGATGTCAGCGGAACACCCACCGGAGGTCGTCGTGGTGGGCGCCGGGCCGGTCGGCCTCGGCCTGGCCCTCGGCCTCGCACGGTGCGGCGTGCGATCGCTGCTGCTGGAGCGGCGGACGTCCCTCAGCGAGCACTCCAAGGCGCCGGGCCTGCACGTCCGCACGCGGGAGGTGCTGCGGCGCTGGGACGTCGAGGACGCGCTGCTCGCCGAGGGCCGGCTGGTGCGCCGGCTGGCGCTGCACCGCGACCTCGCCGGCCGGCAGGCCCCGCTGCTCGACGTCGACTTCACCGAGCTGGCCGACGAGGCCGAGGATCCCGGGCTGCTCGTGCTCGAGCAGGACCGCACCGAGCGGCTGCTGCTCGAGGCGCTGCGCGCCACCGGGTGCTGCGAGGTCCGCCTCGGCGCCGAGGTGGTCGACGTCGTGGCACGCAGCGGCGGCGCCTCGGTGAGCTACGACGAGGACGGCGTCCGGCACGCGGTCACCGTTCCTTACGTGGTCGGCTGCGACGGCGCGAGCAGCGTCGTCCGAGAGCGTCTCGGGCTCGGCTTCGACGGGATCACCTACACCCTGCGCCCGGTCCTGGCCGACGTGCGGGTCACCGACGCCCGCGACCGGCTCCCCTGGCCGCAGGTGCGCAACGCGCGCCGCAGCCTCTCCTTCGCGGTGCAGCTGCGCCCGGGGCTCTGGCGGATCGTCGCCCTGGGTCGCGGGGACGGACCCGACGAACCGGACGCCGGAGAGGTCGCCCGGGAGGCCGAGCCCCTGCTCGGCCCGGGGCCGTGCGAGGTGGCGTGGGCCAGCCGCTTCCGCATCCACCGCCGATCGGCTCCCCGGTTCCGGGTCGGGCCGGTGCTGCTGGCCGGCGACGCCGCCCACGTCCACAGCCCGGTCGGCGGTCAGGGCATGAACGGCGGCCTGCACGACGCCGCGGATCTGGCCTGGAAGCTCGCCCGCGCGCTGGAGGGAGGGGACGGCGACCGGCTGCTGGACGCCTACGACACCGAGCGCCGCGGCGTCGTCGTCGGCAGCACCAGCCGGTACACCGATCTCGTGACCCGGGCCTTCCTGCTCGCCCCCGCTTCGGTCCGCTCGGCCGCGTTCGCCGCGGCCCGTGCCGCGCTGCGGATCCCCCGGTTGCGGCGGCGGGGGCTGCGGCGGGCGGCGATGCTCGACCTGCGCTACCGCCGCTCTCCGCTGCTGCCCGGCGGCGCACCGCCGGCCGGCGTCCGGTTGCCCGACCCGGTGCTGCGCGTGCCCGGCGGCGGGTCGGTCCGGCTGCACCGGCTGACCGGGTACCGCCCGGCGCTGGTCGAGTGCCGCGCCGGGGACTCGCAGATCCCCGAGGGGCCGGTGCCCGTTGTCCGGGTGACCGCAGACGGCCATCGGGAACCGGCCGGGGTGCTGGCCCGGCTGCTCGGCGGCCGCGACGGCTGGCTTCTGGTCCGCCCCGACGGGCACGTGGCCCGAGCGGGGCGCGCGCCGACCGGGCCCACCGCGGCAGAGATCCAGCACGCCCTGGGGTGAGCGGGCCGCGGTTTCGCGCCCCGGTTGCGGGGGCAGGGTCGACCGGACCAGTCCACCGGGTCCCGCGGACCCGGCCGACGGGAAGGGAACGATGACCTCGTACGCCGACCGGCTCCGGATCCTGCCGCAGTTCCGCCCCGACGAGTACGACGACGTGCGCAGCACGCTCTTCGGGCGCCTGGAGAACCGGCTGGCCCGCTGGCGGCCGGAGGAGGTGCAGCTCGAGCTGTCGATGAAGGACCGGGACGGCAAGCAGCAGCGCACCGCGCTCGAGTGCTGGATCACCGGCCTGCCCAAGCTGGTGGCGACGTCCTCGGAGCAGGACCGGAACCGGGCGCTGGCCGAGGTGCGCGACGACCTCTGGCGCCAGATCGATCGCCAGGCCACCAAGGGGTCCATCCGGAAGGGCTGACGGACGGGAGCAGCAGGCCGCGAGGCTCCGTCGGTGGCTCGGCGACACGGCGGCCTGCAGCTGACGCGGGCGGCCTCGGCACCGCTGGGGTGCCCCGACTGCGCATGTCTCGGCGTCGCGGACAACGGCCGTGACCCCTGACTTGTCCCCCGAGCTCGCCGCAGTCCGGTGTTCCGGGCCTCGGTCAGCTCAGCCGCCGCTGCGGGCGCGGCTGTCGCGTCGGCCTCCACGGCCTTCTCCGCGACGTAACCGACGTACGCCGGCTCGGACGGTGGCTCCCGCCCGGCCGGCGCGCCCGGTTCAGCTGGCGCGTCCGGCATGGACTCCGGATCCGGCTCTACGTCCTGGAACGACGTGAGCTCCTCCTGACGCGTGTCCCCCCGAAGCGATCTGCTCCGGGGGGACACGGGTGTCGGTCAGGACTGCGGCGCCGAGCCGCCGGTGGTCGTCCTGGCTCAGTCCCGCGGAGGGGACACGGCGGAGGTGGTCATTCTCAACTGCAGCCGCTGGTGGAGCCGCAGCCCTCGCAGACGTAGCAGCTGCCGGCCGGGCGCATCTTCGTGCCGCAGGTCATGCACAGCGGCGCGTCGATGGCGGTCCCGGTGACCAGCTCCAGCAGCTCGGCGGAGGTGTGGACCTCCGTGGCCTCCTTCTTCGCCGGCTCGGGCTTCGTGGGCGCCTCGGTCGGCACCGAGCTGCGCAGCGCCTCGACGTCGACCTCCTCGTCCTCGACCACCGCGGCGGTCGAGGCGGGGGTGTCGTACCCGGACACCTGGGCCGCCCGCTCCTCGGCGCTGAAGATGCCGAGGTTGGCCCGCTTGTCCACCGGCAGGTGGTCCAGCGCCAGGCGACGGAAGATGTAGTCCATCACCGACTGGGCGATCCGGATGTCCGGGTCATCGGTCATGCCGGCCGGCTCGAAGCGCATGTTGGTGAACTTCTGGATGTAGGTCTCCAGCGGCACACCGTGCTGCAGCGCGATCGAGATGCCGATCGAGAAGGCGTCCATCACGCCGGCCAGGGTCGAGCCCTGCTTGCCCAGCTTGAGGAACACCTCGCCGAGGCTGCCGTCCTCGTACATGCCGGCGGTCATGTAGCCCTCGGCACCGGCGACGCTGAACGACGTCGTCATGCTGGTGCGCTTCTTGGGCAGCCGCTTGCGCACCGGGTGCGACATGGCGGCGGGGGCGGGCGCGACCTCGGCCTTGGTGTCGGCCTTCTTGGCCTTCGCGTCGGACAACGGCTGGCCGACCTTGCAGTTGTCCCGGTAGATCGCCAGCGCCTTGAGGCCGAGCTTCCAGCCCTGGAAGTAGATGTTCTCGACGTCCTCGACGGTCGCCGTCTCCGGCATGTTGACCGTCTTGCTGATCGCGCCGGAGATGAAGGGCTGGACCGCGGCCATCATCCGGACGTGGCCCATCGGGCTGATCGCCCGCTCGCCCATGGCGCAGTCGAAGACCTCGTAGTGCTCCGGGCGCAGGCTGGGCGCGTCGACGACGTGCCCGTGCTCGGAGATGTACTCGACGATCGCCTCGATCTGCTCCTCCTGGTAGCCCAGGCTGCGGAGCGCGCGCGGCACGGTCTGGTTGACGATCTGCATGGAGCCGCCGCCGACCAGCTTCTTGTACTTGACCAGCGAGAAGTCCGGCTCGATGCCGGTCGTGTCGCAGTCCATCATGAAGCCGATGGTGCCGGTGGGGGCGAGCACCGACGCCTGGGCGTTGCGCCAGCCGTTGTCCGCGCCGATCTCCAGGCACGACTGCCACTCGGCGGTCGCGGCCTTGAGCACGTCGGCGTCATCGGCGCCGACCGGGCGGATCGCGTCGTTGGCCGCGGCGTGCTTGCGCATGACCCGGGCGTGGGCGTCGGCGTTGCGGGCGAACCCGTCGTAGGCACCGACGATGCCGGCCAGCTCGGCCGAGCGCCGGTAGGCCGTGCCCGTCATCAGCGAGGTGATCGCCGCCGCCAGCGTCTGGCCGCCACGCGAGTCGTAGGCGTGGCCGGTGGCCATGAGCAGGGCGCCCAGGTTCGCGTAACCGATGCCCAGCTGCCGGTAGGCGCGGGTGGTCTCGCCGATCGGGTCGGTCGGGAAGTCGGCGAAGCAGATGGAGACGTCCATCGCCGTGATGACCAGCTCCACGGCCTTGACGAAGTTCTTGGCGTCGAAGGTGCCGTCGCCCTTCAGGAACTTCATGAGGTTCAGCGAGGCCAGGTTGCACGAGCTGTTGTCCAGGCTCATGTACTCCGAGCAGGGGTTGGACGCGTTGATCCGGCCCGTCTCGGGGTTGGTGTGCCAGTCGTTGATCGTGTCGTCGTACTGGATGCCGGGGTCGGCGCACTCCCACGCGGCCTGGGTGACCTTGCGGAAGAGGTCCTTGGCGTCGACGGTCTCGATGACCGAGCCGTCCATCCGGCCGCGCAGGCCGAACTCCGTGCCGTCCTCGACCGCGCGCATGAACTCGTCGGAGACGCGGACGGAGTTGTTGGCGTTCTGGTACTGGACGCTGGTGATGTCCTTGCCGCCGAGGTCCATGTCGTACCCGGCGTCGCGCAGCGCGCGGATCTTGTCCTCCTCGCGGGCCTTGGTCTCGATGAACTCCTCGATGTCGGGGTGGTCGATGTCGAGGACGACCATCTTCGCCGCGCGCCGGGTGGCACCGCCGGACTTGATCGTCCCGGCGGACGCGTCGGCGCCGCGCATGAAGCTGACCGGGCCGGAGGCCGTGCCGCCGGAGGAGAGCAGCTCCTTGGACGAGCGGATGCGGGAGAGGTTCAGCCCGGCGCCGGAGCCGCCCTTGAAGATCAGCCCCTCCTCCCGGTACCAGTTGAGGATCGAGTCCATCGTGTCGTCGACGGCGAGGATGAAGCAGGCGCTGACCTGCTGCGGGGCGCTCGTGCCGACGTTGAACCACACCGGGCTGTTGAAGCTGAAGTACTGGTGCAGCAGCATCCAGGTCAGCTCGTGCTCGAAGACCTCCGCGTCGCCCTCGGTGGCGAAGTAGCCGTGCTCGCGGCCGGCGGCGCCGTAGGTGAGCACCACCCGGTCGATGAGCTGGCGCAGGCTGGTCTCGCGCTGCGGGGTGCCGACGGCGCCGCGGAAGTACTTCGTGGTGACGATGTTGGTGGCGTTGATGCTCCACTCGGCGGGGAACTCCACGCCGCGCTGCTCGAAGTTGATCGAGCCGTCCCGCCAGTTGGTCATGACGACGTCACGCCGCTCCCAGGTCACCTCGTCGTACGGGTGCACCCCGGGGGTCGTGAAGACCCGCTTGACCTTCAGGCCCTTCCCCCGCGCCGGCGCCTTGGCAGCGCGACGCGTGCGGCCCGACAGGCGGTCCTCGGTCTCGGTCACTGAGCTCTCCCTCTGTTGTGGCTGAGTCGGCTGGGGAAGAGAGCCGCACTCGGTTCTATCGGGTGGTGCTGACAGTTCTCAGGTGACGGCGGCGCTGCCGTCGGAGGCGTCCCTGGCCCGGGGGCCACCGCGCCGGCGACCGGCGGGCGGCTCGGGCTGCATGCCCGGCAGCGGGAGCGTCCCGGCGGTCAGGTGCCGGGCCCGCAGCTCGGTGATCTCCTTCTCGAAGTCCTCGATCGAGGTGAAGGCGCGGTAGACGCTGGCGAAGCGCAGGTAGGCCACCTCGTCCAGCTCGCGCAGCGGACGCAGGATGGCGAGCCCGACCTCGTGGCTGGGCACCTCCGCCGCCCCGGTCGCCCGGATCGCGTCCTCCACCTGCTGCGCGAGCTTCTGCAGCTGGTCCTCGTCGACCGGCCGGCCCTGGCAGGCCCGGCGGACCCCGGCGACGACCTTGCTGCGGTTGAACGGCTCGCTCACGCCGCTGCGCTTCACGACGGCGAGCACCGCCTCCTCGACCGTGGTGAAGCGCCGGCCGCAGGCCGGGCAGGACCTGCGGCGGCGCGTCGTCGCGCCCTCCTCGGCCTCCCGGGTCTCGATGACCCGGCTGTCCGGGTTGTGGCAGAAGGGACAGCGCACGGCGGTTCCTCCTCCCCGTCCGGCACACCTCCCGGCGCCGCCGAGGGGGCGGCTGCCGGCTGTCGCCCACACGAGCCTCTGTGGACCCTCCTGGGGACAACCGGTGCACATCCCGGGGAGGAACTGAGGACGTCCTGTGGACGGAGTTACAGCGGTGCAACTACTAGATGTAGGGGAACACTAGGCAGGGCTCCACTAGATGTGCAACAGCGGCGCGGCGTGTCGCGTTCCCCCGCGACCCGCCCGTGACCTGGGACGGTCAGACACCCCAGCAGTCACAGGGACACGCCGAGGACCGCCGTTCGCTGCGTGCGCGGCGGCCCGGAGGGGTGTAGTGCGTGTCGCCGGGGCCCCCGCCGGGGAGCGGTCCGGCGACCGCTCAGCGGGCGCCGGCGGTCGCGCTCCCCCAGGAGCACGCGGCCACGTCGTCCAGGCGGATCGGACGCGTGAGCGGATCGGCCGGGAACGGCGCAGAGGTCAGGGCCCACCCGGCCTCCTCGGCGGCGCGGTGGCGACCGGCGGGAGCGGCGGGAGCGGCGGGAGCGGCGGGAGCGGCGGGAGCACGGTGGCGGCCGGCGGCCGGCGCCGGATCGACGCAGCGGACCACGGGGAGCTCGGCGGTGAGGTCGCTGGCGTGCCGGCGGCGCCGCCCGGCGGGCCGCCCCGGCAGGCCGCCGGCCATGAGCGCGCGCAGGTCCGCACGGCTGATCACGACCGTCTCGGCGACCGGCTCGCGGACGGGCGGGCCGAGAGCGCCCGCCGCCCCCGAGGCCTCGGGCAGTCGGACGGCGACGAGCTCCACCCACCGGACCTGCTCGACACCGGCGACGACGACGCGGACCTGCGCCTCGCAGCCTCCGGCGGCGTCGTGGCGCCATCCCAGGACGGCGCCGGGCCACCAACCACCGTCGGCGAGCACCTCCGCGTCGAGGGGCTGGGCGATGGAGGCCACGGCTCGGCCGCTGCTGTCGACTGGCACGCGTTGCTCCTATGTCAAGCCGCGGCTGGAAGGCACGTTCCAGCCGCGGTGTCGGTCGGTCGAAGCAGGTTGAAGACGATGCGAGCCAGGCGG
>NZ_JBJNRJ010000048.1:0-41137 GCF_046233715.1 Trujillonella humicola
CCGCCTGACCCCACACTCCAGCCGACCTCGCCGACTGCCGCCGAGGTCCGCTGCAGCGCGTCCGTCGAGTTCCAGTGCGGGTGACTATTTTCCGGTCAGCCGCTGAGCGCGTTCCGCGACGGGGTGCCCTGGCCGCCGTGCGGCTCCAGCTGATCGGTGGCGGGAGTGGGGACGCGGTGCAGCAGCGCGTCCTGGTGCTCGCCGTACTGGCCGGTCTGCACCAGCGGCGGCGAGTAGGCGTGGATGGTGACCGTCGGGCCGCAGCCGGGTTCCCAGCGCATCCGGTGGATGGCGGTCTCGTCGAAGGCGAACCCCTCCCCGGCCGGCACCGCGCGGCCCTCGGGCCGGGCGCCGAGGCGCAGGTGCTCGTGCCGGATGGCCCCCTCCGCGACGTGCACCGCCCCGCAGGCGCGGTCGTGGTCGTGGAAGCCGGTGTCGTGGTCGGGTCGCATCCACGAGATCGCCCACACGCCGAGGTGCTCGTCGGTGTAGACCTCGTGGTAGGTGCGCTGCGTCCGTTGCCGGTCGAGGCGGGCGCGCCACAGCACGGGGCGCTCGGCCACCGCGCGGGCGATGGAGGCCAGCCGGTCCGGGCCGACCGGCCGCCCGGGGGGATCGAAGGGCACGTGGTCGGCCCGTGTCGGACCGTCGGGAGAGGGGGGCACGGCGACTCCACATCGGAGGGCGGGCCTCGGCTCGGCCACCGATTCCGTACCCGGGCCGGCGTCCGGTCACCCGCCGCGCGGGTCGGGCAGGACCGCCTCGGACCCGGTGCGGCAGGGAGGGCGGCCGGAGGGCCGCGACGATCGCCGGCAGGTCGGCCCGGACGGCGCCCGCGCCGCCGCGTCAGGCCGTGCCGGAGACCAGCGCGAGCAGGCCGGCCTCGTCGAGCAGGTCGACCGGTCGGACCGTCAGGTTGGCCGCGACGTGGTGGAAGCCGGCGCTGACCCGCTCGACCGGGACGCCGGTCAGCCGTGACCAGCCCAGCCGGTAGGCGGCCAGCTGCACCCCCACCGCCGCGAGCTCCGCGCCGCGCGGCGGTGGGCCGGTCTTCCAGTCGATGACCTCGTAGTTCCCCGCCTCGTCGGCGAAGACGGCGTCGATCCGCCCGCGCAGCGTCAGCGGGCCCAGCGGCGTCTCGAACGGGACCTCGACCTCGACCGGCTGCCGGTCGGCCCACTCGCCGGCCAGGAACGCCTCCTGCAGGTCGGCCAGGGAGCTGTCGGGAACGGCGAGCTCGTCTCCGGAGCCGGGCAGCTCGTCGAGGTCGAGCAGCCGGGAGGCGCCGAAGCGCTCCTCCAGCCAGGCGTGGAAGGCGGTGCCCCGGCGGGCCTGCGGGGCCGGTGCGGCCGGCATCGGCCGGCGCAGCCGCCGGGCCAGCTCGGCGGGGTCGCGGCGCAGCGTGACCAGCGCGGAGACCGACAGGTGGGAGGGCAGCGGGACCTCGACCTGCGGGCGGTCGGTGCGAGCCCGCTCGCGCAGCAGCAGGTCGGCGTCGCGCACCCAGGCGTCGACCAGCGGGTCGTCGGCGCCCAGGCGCTCGACCTCCAGCGGGTGCGGTTCGGAGGCGTCGACCAGCTGCGCGGCCGCGGTCAGCGCCCGCCGGCGGGGTTCGGACAGCGGGTCGGCCGGCCAGATGCCGACCGGCCACTCCTCCAGCGCCGGGTTGGTCGCGCCCTCGTCCGGCGGCTCGGCCCAGTGGACGACGACCCCGGCCCCGGCGGCACAGGCGCGGCGGGCGGTGTCCAGCAGCACCGAGGGACCGCAGGGCTTCACGCCGTCGCGCCACCAGCTGCCCGAGCACAGCAGCAGGTGCCGGGCCCGGGTGACCGCGACGTAGCCGATCCGGATCTCCTCGGCGAGGCCGAACTCCTTCCACTCGGCCACGTAGTCCTCGAGCGCGGCCCGGACGACGGCCTGGTCGCCCGAGCCGGGCACCGGCAGCCTCAGGCGGGGCAGCTCGTCGCGGTCGGTGAGCCGCAGGTCGACCGGGAGGGCGCCCGGGTCCTTGATCCAGGAGTCGCTGCTGTCGGTGCGGGCGGGGAACTGGTCGGCGGTCATCCCCGGGACGGCGACGACGTCCCACTCCAGACCCTTCGCCGAGTGCCCGGTGAGCAGCTGGACCGCCTCGGGGTTGACGGCCACCTCGCCGGGCTCGAGGCCGCGCTCGCGCTCCTCGGCGTCGCGCAGGTAGCCCAGGAACGCCGGCAGCGAGGGCAGCTCCGCCAGATCGGTGAACTCGGCGGCCACGGTGTGCAGCGCGTCGAGGTGGGCCCGCGCGCCGGCCGGGCTCACGCCGGGAGCGCTGGCCAGCTCGGTCTCCAGGCCGAGGGTGCGGGCGACCTCGTCGACCAGGTCGGGCAGCGAGTCGGGGAGCCGGCCGCGCAGCCGGTCCAGCTCGGCCCCGAGCCGGCGCAGCCGTCGCCAGGCCGCGGCGGAGTAGGCGGAGGGGTCGCCGAGGTCGTCGAGGGCCTCGACGATGCTGCCGCGCTCGCTCGGCGGCTCCGGCCGCTGCCCCGTGTCCGCGTCCTCGGCAGGGCGCTGCGGCGTGCGGGCGTGCACCAGCGCGCGGGCGCGGGCCTCGAGTGCGGCGAGGTCGCGGGGGCCGATCCGCCAGCGGGCGCCGGTGAGCAGCCGGCCCAGGGCGTCACCGGCGGCGGGGTCGACGAGCACCGTGAGCGTGGCGACGACGTCGGACACCTCCGGCACCTCGAGCAGCCCGCCCAGGCCGACGACCTCCACGGGCAGGTCCCGCTCGCGCAGCGCGGCCGCGATCGCCGGGAGCTGCTTGCGGGTGCGCACCAGGACGGCGACGGTGGGTCGGCCGCCGTCCGGCCGGGGCGGGAACTGCGGGTCGGTGCCGTGCCAGCAGGCGGCGAGCCGGTCGGCCAGCGCGGCGTTCTCCTCGGCCACGGTCTCGTACAGCCCGACGCCGACCGCGCCCGGGCCCGCGGTGGGCGACGGCGCCAGGTCCGGCAGCTCCTGCGGCGGCGGGGGCAGCAGGCCGGAGACCGCGTTGGCGACGGCGAGCACCGCCTCGTCGTTGCGCCAGCTGGTGGCCAGGGTCAGCCGCTGCGCCGGCCGGCCGCGGGCGCCGGGGAAGGTGCGGGCGAAGCGCTCGATGGTGCCGGCCGACGCCCCGCGCCAGCCGTAGATGGACTGCCGGGGATCGCCCACGGCCAGTACCGGGTGGCCGGTGGCGCGCCCGAACAGCGCCTCGAGCATCCGCAGCTGGCCGACGCTGGTGTCCTGGTACTCGTCGAGCAGCACCACCTGCCAGCGGGTGCGCTCGCGCCGGCCGACCTCGGGGGCGGCGACGGCGATGCGCGCCGCGTGGCTCACCTGGTCGGCGTAGTCGATCGCCCCCGCCGCGCGCTTGCGGGCCTCGAAGGCCTCGACCAGCGGCAGCAGCGCGACCCGCGCCCGCTGCCGGGTCAGCACCTCGAGCACCGGGGCGTAGGGCCCCTTCTTGCGCGGCGCGTCCGGGTAGCCGGCGACCCGGTGCTCCAGCGTGGCCGTCCAGGCGCGCAGCGCCGCCGGGGTGACGTCGTGCTCGCCGAGCTCGGCGGCCAGGGCCAGCACGTCCTCGACGGTGGACACCAGCCCGAGGGGGACGTCGTCCATGTCGCCGGTGTAGCCGGTGACGACCGTGGCGGCCTGCCCCCAGCACATGGCCGGCCCGAGCACGCCGGCGCCGGGCTCGACGCCGATCCGCAGCCCGTGCTCGGCGACCAGCGCGGCGGCGTAGCCGTGGTAGGTGGAGACCGTGGGCATGGCGATGGACAGCCGCTCGCGCAGCTCCGGCTCGGTCTCCGGGTGGCGGGCCAGGGCACCCAGCCGCAGCCTGATGCGCTCGTTGAGCTCACTGGCGGCCTTGCGGGTGAAGGTCAGGCCGAGGATCGTCTCGGGCTCGACGACGCGGTTGGCGACCAGCCAGGACACCCGCGCCGCCATCGTCTCGGTCTTGCCCGACCCGGCGCCGGCGACGACGACGAGCGGCCGGTCGGCGGGCGCGGCGACGACGTGGGCCTGCTCGTCGGACGGCGCGTACGACAGGCCGCAGCGGGTGGCGACCTCGGCCGGGGTGAGCACCCGCCGGGGCGCCGGAGCCGGCTCGGGGGCGCCGCCGAACAGGTCGTCGAACGACAGCTGCTCCTCGGGGGCGCTCTGCCGGGACCTCACGACGTCACCTGCCGGCCGCGCTCCTGCAGCGGGCAGGTGCGGCGGGCCGGGCAGCGCGCGCAGTGGCTGCCGGTGCGCACCTCGAACGTCGCCGCGCCCATGCCCTCCCCCACCCGCGCCAGCAGCTCCCCGGCCCAGGTCTGCTCCACCGGGACGCCGGCCGGCAGCGGCTCCTGGTGCTGCTCCTTGGCCTTCGCGCCCGAGCCGACCTGCAGCAGCGCCGCCCCGCCGGGGTCGCTGCCGTGCCCGCCGAACGCCCCGGCGGCGATGGCGACCTGGTAGGCCGCCAGCTGACCGTGGGTCTCGATCTCCCGTGCCGCGCTCTTCCCGGTCTTGAGGTCGACGACGACCAGCCGGCCCTCCCCGTCGCGCTCCAGCCGGTCGACCTGCCCCCGGATGCGCGCCCGGCCGAGGACGACGTCGAAGTCGGCCTCGGCGGCCAGCAGCTCCCGGCGGTTGGCGGCGTGCCAGCGCAGGAACCGGTCGAGCATGTCGTGCGCGGCCACCCGCTGGCGCTGGTCGGACCAGCCCGGCCCCAGGTCCAGCAGGTCGAGCTCGGCGGCCAGCGCGTCCCTCGCCTCGGTGGCCGGCAGCCCGTCGGCCACCCGCTGCGCCACGGCGTGCACCGCCGAGCCGACCGTGCGCGTGGCGTCGGGCGAGGCCTCCGCGCCCACCGCGCCGAGCACCCACCGGAGCGGGCAGCGCTGGAAGGTCTCGATGGCCGAGGGCCGCACACGCACGGTCAGCTCCTCGGGCACCAGCGGGGCGTCGTCGGACAGCGGGGCCAGCCCCCACCAGTCGTCCGGCGAGGCGCCGGGAACCCCCTCCTCGGCCAGCCGCCGCAGCACGGCGGCCGCCGCGGCCCGGCGCGCCGGCGGGGTCTGCGGGTCGGCGACCGCCCGGCGCAGCTCGGCCACCAGCGCGGGGAGGGTGAGCGAGCGCGGCAGCGGGGTCAGCGGCCTGCCGTCCTCCGGCGGCGGGGCGACCAGGTCCAGGAAGCGGGAGGCGGTCGCGCCGGCGTCCGCCCCGTCCAGGGCACCCTCGACCGCGGTGACCAGCAGCCGGCGGCGGGCGCGGGTGCAGGCGACGTAGAACAGCCGGCGTTCCTCGGCCAGCGCGAGCGTGCGCCGGTCGACCGCGGTGCCGTCGATGCCCGCGGCGCGCTCCACCAGGAGCTCGGTGCCCAGCAGCGAGCCGCGGTCGCGCAGGTCGGGCCACAGCCCCTCCTGCACGCCGGCCACGCAGACGACGTCCCACTCCAGCCCCTTGCTGGCGTGCGCGGTGAGCACCCGGACCGCCTGCGGGGTGGCGGCCCGGGCCGCGCCGGTGTCGCCCGGCAGCTCCTGGGCGGCGAGGTGCTCCACGAAGGCGCGCACGTCCGCCGACGGGAGCCGGTCGACGAAGCCGGCGGCGGCGTCGAACAGCGCGACGACCGCGTCCAGGTCGCGGTCGGCCACCGCACCGGCGGCCCCGCCGGCGGCGCTGGCCCGCGACCACCGCCCGGCCAGCCCGCTGCGCTGCCACATCGCCCAGAGGACGTCCTCGGCAGTACCGCCGCCGGCCAGCGACGCCCGGCCGGCGGCGAGCACGCCGGCCACCCGGGCCGCCGGACGGGCCACGTGCTCGGGCAGCTCGGCGAGGAGGAACTCGTCGGTGAGGACGGTGGCCAGGGGCGTTCCCCGCTCGGCGGCGTCCACCCCGCGCCGCGCCAGCGCGATGCGCACCGCACGGCGCAGGCGGCGCAGGTCGAGCACGGTGGCGCCGCCCAGCGGCGAGGCCAGCAGGGCCTCGGCGGCGGGCTCGTCGAGCGGCAGCTCCCCCGCGGGGACGCCGGGCCGCGGCAGGAGCACGGTGAGCGCGCCGAGGAACGGGGCGACCGCCGGCTGCGCGTGCAGCGGCAGGTCGTCGGTCGAGACCGCGACCGGCACCCCGGCGGCGGTCAGCGCGCGCCGCAGCGGGCCCAGCGCGAGCGCCGTGCGCACCACGACCGCCATCTCCGACCACGGGACGCCGTCGAGCAGGTGCGCGCGCCGCAGGGCGTCGGCGACGTACGCCGCCTCGACCGCCGTCGAGCCGAACACGTGCACCTCGGCCGCGCCCGGGGCGGTGCCCCCGCCGGACCGGGGCGTCGTGTCCTCGGCCGGTTGCAGGCGCCGGTGCTCCCAGGGCCCGGGCAGTCCCTCGGCCACCCGGCGGCCGATCGCCAGCAGCTCGGCGCCGGAGCGGCGGCACACGCCCAGCGACAGGCGGGCGGCGGGCCGGCCGTCGGCGTGCCGGAACCGCTCGGGGAACTCGACGATCCCGCGCGGCTCGGCCCCCCGGAAGGCGTAGATGGCCTGGTCGGGGTCGCCGACGGCGACCAGGTCGCCGCCGCCCCCGGCCAGCAGCCCGAGCAGCTCGACCTGCGCGGGGTCGGTGTCCTGGTACTCGTCGACGAACAACCAGCGGGCGCGCTCCCGCTCGGCGCGCAGCAGGTCGGGGTCGGCGGCGAGCTCGGCGATCGCGGCGCGGACCAGCTCGGCCGGGTCGTAACCGGAGGCGTCACCGCGGCCGGCGGTGGAGAAGGCGGTGACCGCCTCGTACTGCTCCTGGAAGGCGGCGGCGTGCACCCACGCGTCGTGGCCGAGCTCCCGCCCCCACGCGGCCAGCACGTCGGCGCCGACGCCGCGCTCGGTCGCGCGCAGCAGCAGCTCGCGCAGCTCGGTGCGGAAGCCCGTCGTGGTGAGCGCCGGGGTCAGCGACTCCGGCCAGCGGACCGCGCCCTCCCCGGCGAGGTCACCGCGCAGCAGCTCGGCGACGACGGCGTCCTGCTCGGCGGCGGTGAGCAGCCGCGGCGGCGCCTCCCCGCGCAGCAGCGCCGCCCGGCGCAGCACCCCGTAGGCGTAGGAGTGGAAGGTGCGGGCCAGCGGCTCGCGGATGGTGCGCCCGACCCGGGCGGTGATGCGGGTGCGGAGCTCGGCGGCGGCCTTGCGGCTGAAGGTCAGGACGAGGATCTGCTCGGGGTCCACGCCGCGGTCGATGCGCGCGGCGACCGCCTCGACGATCGTCGTCGTCTTCCCGGTACCCGGCCCGGCGAGGACGAGCAGCGGGCCGCCGGGGTGGTCGACGACCGCCTGCTGGGTGGGGTCCAGCCGCGGCGGGGCCGCCGGCGGCCCGTCGGCCTGCACGAGCCGGTAGACCGGCTCGACGTCCCCCCGCACTGCCACGTCCCCATGGGACCACGGGGTACCGACGGTTCCCGGGACGCACGGCTCACCCGCCGAGCAGGCCCCACGGCGCGGCGGCGACCTCGTCGGCCTCCGCGCGGGTGAGCACGCCGACGTCCACGAGCCGGTCGAGCACGTGCGCCTGGCGGGCGGCCGCCCGCTCGGGGTGCACCAGCGGGTCGTAGGCGCTCGGCGCCTGCAGGAGGCCGGCCAGCATGCTCGCCTGCGGCCACGAGAGCTGGTCCGGCGCCAGGCCGAAGTAGCCCTGGCTCGCGGCGGTGACCCCCCAGAACCCGTGGCCGAAGTAGGCGGCGTCGAGGTACATCCGCAGCAGCTCCTCCTTGCTCCAGTGCGCGTCCAGCTTCACCGCGAGGACGACGGACCGGACGCGGGCGGGCGGGTCGTTGGCGCCACCCTCGTAGAGGTTCTTGGCCAGCTGCTGCGGCAGCGTCGACCCGCCCAGGTCGCGGCCGGTCACCACCCCCCAGGGGGCCCGCAGCGCACCGCGCCAGTCGACGCCGATGTGCCCGGCGAACCGGCTGTCCTCGGTGGCGAGGACCGCGAGGGTGACCCGCTCCGGCAGCTCGCCGGTCAGGGCCGGGGCCGCGTGCCCGGCCAGCAGCGCGTCGACCCGGTCCCGGGCGTCGCCGACCCCGGGCGTGGCCAGCCACGCGGCGCAGGCCAGGAGCAGCGAGACCAGGAGGCCGGCCAGCGCGGTCGCCCCGGTCCGGCGCAGCAGTCGCCTCCCCCGCGATCGGTGGCTGACGACGGGCGGCTCGAGGAGGGTCGCGTGCATGGCCCCAGTCCATCTCCGCAGGTCACCTCGGCGCGTCGGCCTCCGGGACGATCATCTCCGGCCCGGCGTCAGCCCCCGGGACGACGGTCCGTCAGTCCGGCCAGCCGACCGCGGCCAGGTCCACCCGACCGCCGCGCACCGGCACCCCCTCTCCGGCCAGCAGCTCCAGCTGGCGGGCGCGGACCGGCTCGGCGGCCGTGCCGTCGGCGCGGACCACCCGGAACCAGGGCACCGCGCCCCCGCCGGAGCTCAGCGCGCGGGCCACCCGCCGCGGGCCGACGCCGACGAGCCGGCCGATCGCCCCGTAGGTGCTCACCCGGCCGGTCGGGATGGCCTCGACCGCGTCGTAGACCGCCTCGTCGACGTCGGCGGGGTCGAGGCCCACGGTGCGCGGCCGTCAGCCGTGGAGGTCGGCGGAGAAGCCGGCCACCCGGCCGGCCTCGTCGAACGAGAAGAAGCTCACGCCCTGCTCGTTCAGCGGCAGCCGCTCGGCGCCGTCGGTGCCGAGGGCGACGTGCACCTTCTGGGTGCTCCACTTGGTCACGTCGAGGCAGAGCTCGGCCAGCTCCTCCGCGCCGAGCTGCCCGTGCACGCCGGCGACCACCTCCGCGGTGAGGCCCGAGGGCAGCAGGACGACGGCGTCGGCCACGCGGAGCGCGGCCTTGCTGCGCTCGGCGAGGTCGCTGCTCTCGTACCGGTCGACGGCGGCGGTCATGGCGTCGTCCACGCCGGCCTCGCGGGCGTCGGCGAGCCGCAGGGTCTGGCAGATCCGGCAGCCGTGGGTGCGCGCGCAGCGCAGCCGGACGAGCTCGGTGAGCACCGGGTCGAGGGCCCGCCCCCGGACGGCGGCGTCCTGGAAGTCGGTCGTCGCCGCACGCAGCGCGGTGGAGGGATCGCCGTCGGGCCCGGCGGGCCCCGGTGACCCGGCGAGCAGCGGGCCGTCGAACAGCCGCGCCGACGCCAGCTCGAGGCGGAGCCCGTACTCGACCACGTGGAAGGCCCGCACCAGGTCGGTCAGGGCGGGTCCGCCGAGGTGCCGCCGCAGGCGCTCCCGCTGGACCTCGCCCACCCCGGCGACGTCCAGCACGAACTGCTCGGCGAACTCGACGCAGTCGGCGACCACCGGGTCGTCGGACCGGACCCGCCGGCCGGCCGGGTGCCCCAGCAGAGCGGCCGCCCGGTCCCGCATCGCGGCCAGCGTCGTGCGATCGGCGGCGTCCCAGGCCCGCGCGACCGCCAGGTCGAACAGCGCGGTCGCCTCCGCCCGCAGCGCCCGCAGCGGCGCGGCCAGGCGCACCGCCGCCCCGGGGGGAGTGCTCACACCGCCACCTCCTCGGCTGCAGCCTAGGGGGTGCGGTCAGGCCCGGCGGCCGAAGCGGGCGAGCACCCGCGCCTGCTCCGGAGCACCGGCCGGCACCTGCAGCGGCGGGTCGAACAGCCCGGGCCAGCCCTCGGCCGGCAGCCGGTCGCCCACCACCGCCGCCGCGCGCAGCAGCGCCGGGTCGATCCGCTCGTCACCGCCGGTGGCGCGGGCGAGGTCCCAGCCGTGCACGACGAGGTCGGCGGTCAGCTCCTCGACGTACTCCCGGATCGGCGTCGGGCCGCGGTACAGGTGCACGGTGCCGTGCAGGTCGGTCGCGGCCAGCGCCGCCAGCGCGGCGTCGGCGGCGGTCTCCCAGGCGGTCAGCGGATCGTCGCCGAGCAGGTCGGCGGTCGCGTGGGAGAAGCGGGGCTCGACCAGCTCGACGGGGTCGCCGGCGAGCAGGTCCGGCATCCAGCGGTTCTCGTCGACGAGGTGGGCGACCAGGTCGGCCACGGTCCAGCCGGGCAGGGCCGCGACGTCCCACCGCCCCGACTCGACGGCGTCGACCCGGTCGGTGAACGCGTTCTGCGCGCGCTGGAACAGCTCGAGGAGGGCGGCGTCGTCGGCGGGCACGCCCCCAGTGAACCGCGTACCGCCGACACGACGGAGGGCCCGGCCTTCCCTCGCGGGGAGCCCGGGCCCTCGTGCCGCGCCGGCGCGGCCCCCGTCGTCAGTACGTGGGCAGCGCCTTGTCGATGCGGGTCGCCCAGGCCGTCACGCCACCCTGGACGTGGACGGCGTCGGAGAACCCGGCGTTCTTGACCGCGGCCAGCACCTCGGCGGAGCGGACGCCGGTCTTGCAGTGCAGCACGATCGGCCGGTCCTGCGGCAGCTGCGCCAGCGCGCGGCCCGACAGCAGCTCGTCCTTGGGGATGAGCTTCGCGCCGGGGATCGACACGATCTCGTACTCGTTGGGCTCGCGGACGTCGATGAGCTCGAAGTCCTTGCCGGCGTCCATCATGTCCTTGAGCTCGTCGACGGTGATCGTCGCGCCGGCCGCGGCCTCCTGGGCCTCGGTGGAGACGACGCCGCAGAAGGTCTCGTAGTCGATCAGGCCGGTGATCGGCTCGCCCTCGGGGTCCTTGCGCACCTTGATCGTGCGGAAGGTCATCTCCAGGGCGTCGTAGACCATCAGGCGGCCCAGCAGCGTCTCGCCGATGCCGGTGATGAGCTTGACCGCCTCGGTGGCCTGGATGGCGCCGACGGTCGCGCACAGGACACCGAGCACGCCTCCCTCGGCGCAGCTGGGCACCATGCCGGGCGGCGGCGGCACCGGGTAGAGGTCGCGGTAGTTGGGTCCGTGCTCGTCCCAGAAGACCGACACCTGGCCGTCGAACCGGTAGATCGAGCCCCAGACGTAGGGCTTGCCCAGCAGCACGCAGGCGTCGTTGACCAGGTAGCGCGTGGCGAAGTTGTCGGTGCCGTCGACGATCAGGTCGTACTGGCCGAAGATCTCCAGCACGTTGTCGCTGTCCAGCCGCGTCTCGTGCAGCCGGACGTCGACGTGCGGGTTGATCTCCTCGATGGAGTCCCGCGCGCTCTCGGCCTTGGACCGGCCGACGTCGGAGGCGCCGTGGATGATCTGCCGCTGCAGGTTCGACTCGTCGACCACGTCGAACTCGACGATCCCCAGCGTGCCGACCCCCGCGGCGGCCAGGTACATCAGCACCGGCGAGCCGAGGCCACCCGCGCCGACGGCGAGGACCTTGGCGTTCTTCAGGCGCTTCTGCCCGTCCATGCCGACGTCGGGGATGATCAGGTGCCGGCTGTACCGGCGGACCTCGTCGATCGACAGGTCGGCGGCGGGCTCCACCAGGGGTGGCAGGGACACGCGTGCTCCTCGGGTTCGCGGACAGCGGTCCCTCCCGGGACCGACGTTCCTCCGCACAACAGCGTCCCAGCGGCGGTTCTTCCCGCGGTCGCCGGCGTCCGTGCTGTCAGGGATACGGCCAGGGGTTCTTGACGCAGCCCTGCAGCCCCAGCGTCTGCTGCTGCATCACCGGCGCGAGCTGGCCGGGACCGGGGCAGGGCTGGTGGCCGTTGCCGAGCGCGTGACCGACCTCGTGGTTCACCACGTAGAGGCGGTAGGTGGCGACGTCGCCCTCGTAGTCGGGGACGGCGGTCTCCCACCGGGCGAGGTTGATGACCGCGCGGTCGCCGTACCGGCAGGAGGTGTACCCGCCGGTGCCCACGCCGGGGCAGTACCGCTCCATGCTGCCGGGGCTGATCAGCGTGACCTTGAAGTCGTACGCCCCCGCGGCGGCCTCCTCGACGCCGACGCGCTGGAACGACAGCCGGCCGCCGCTGCCCCAGCCGCGGGGGTCGGCGAGGGTCGCCTCGACCGCGGCGGCGAAGCCGGCGCCCTCCACCTCGATCCCGTCCTCCACCTCGACCACGAAGCGGCGCAGCGGGCCGGACCCGTACACCTGCGAGGAGCCGGGCACGACGGTGACCGTGCCCGCACCCAGCTCGACGTAGGTGCCCACCGCCGGGGGCTCGGCACTCGGCGGGGCCTCCCCCTCGGCCGGTCCGCTCGGGCTCGGCGTCCCCGGCCCGACGGCGGCGGCCGCGGGCGGTGCCGGTGCCTCCGCCGGCGACGAGGCTGCCGCCGGCCCCCCGGCCGACGCCTCCTCCGGCCGGGTCCCCTGGCGGGCGAGGTCGACGAGGGTGAGCAGGGTCGCGACGGTGAGCAGCGGGATCGCGTAGGCCCGCCAGCCGTACCGCCGGACGAAGCGGCGGAGTCGGCCCGGCGGGCGGCCGCCGCGCCGGGCCGGGGCGGCGGGCTCCGGGCGGGCACCGGGGCCCCGGCTGCCGGGGAAGCGGTCCTCGACGCCCGGCACGCGCGGGCGCGCGCCGGCCGGGCGCGCCCTCGGCGGCGGGGGCGGCGGACGGCGTCCGGCGTGCGGCGGGACCCGCGGTGCGCGACGGTCCGTGTCGTCGGCGCCGCGCCGGCTCCCGGACCTGCCGCCGGCCGGCGGTGCTGCCACGGCACGCCCTCCCGCACGTCGTCCGGTCTGCCGGCCGGATACCGGCCACTCACCAGGCTCTCACGATCACCGCCCGTGAGCACCGGGCGCGCGGGACGGTCAGGCGTGTCGGGGACGCGCGTCGCCGGGCCCGGCTGCTCGGTCCCCGGCCGCGGCCCGCGCGGTGTCCTCGGTGGTGTCGCGGGTGGGGCCCCCCGTCGTGTCCTCGATCAGGGCGAGGACGGCGCGGGCGGTCACCTCCGGCGCCTCCAGCATGGCCACGTGACCGACGCCGGGCAGCAGGAGCAGCCGCCCGTCGGGCACCGTGCGGGCCAGGCGCGGGGCGAGCGCCGGATCGACGAGCCGGTCCCGGTCGCCCCAGACCACGAGCGTCGGGACGCGCAGCGCCCGGGCCATCCGCCACGCGTTGGCCGCACCCACGCGCAGGTAGGAGGTCATGAGCCCGCGCATGCTCCGGGCCAGCGCCTGGTGGGCCCAGGCCTGCTCGGTGCGCTCGCGCATCTCGGCCAGGGCCTGCTCGAGGCGCCGCGGCGGGATCCGCGAGGGGTCGCCGAAGCACATCGTGACCATGCCCCGGACCTGCTGCTCGGGCGTCACGCCGGCCAGCCGGCGCTCGGCCACCGACGGCATGCCCGGCAGCAGCAGGAGCAGCAGGGCCGGGCTGAACGCCCGGGGCACCCGGTAGACAGGCATCGCCGGGGAGACCAGCGTCAGCGTGGCCACGAGGTCGGGACGGCGGGCGGCGACCACCAGGGCGACCAGGCCGCCGAGGGAGTTGCCCATCAGGTGCACCGGGCGCCCGGCCCCCTCCCCCGGCTCGGCGACGACGCGCTCCAGCACGTCGACCACCGCCTGCACGTGCCCGCGGATGGAGTACGAGCCGCGCGGCGGGCGGCTGCGGCCGAACCCGGGGAGGTCGACCGCCCACCCCTCGCAGCGGACGGCGAGCAGGCCGGCCAGGTCGGTCCAGTTGGTCGAGGCGCCGCCGAGCCCGTGCACGTAGACGGCGCGCTCGCGCGGCGCGCCGTCGTCCGTGCCGCCACCGGGACCGCTCCACCGGGTGCGACGCACGAAGACCTCGCCGCCCCGCACCGGTACGTGCTCCCCCGGCCACGGCGGCGACTCGCCGTCCAGCGGCGGCAGGGCGGCGGCGGACAGCCGCGCGGACGTCGTCGGGAGGGGGCCGGCGGGTCGGGGCACCGGGGAACGGTATGCCGCCCCACGCCGCGACGCGCACCGGAGTGACCCGTCGGTAACATCCCCCGCGCCATGTCACTGTCGCGCCCGTCACCCGTCCCGGTCCGCCGCACCTCCCGCCTGCCGCGGGGCGCGCGCCGCCTGCAGCTGCTCCAGGCGGCGCAGGAGGTGTTCGTGGCGCAGGGGTTCCACGCCGCCGCGATGGACGACATCGCCGACCGCGCCGGGGTCAGCAAGCCGGTCCTCTACCAGCACTTCCCGGGCAAGCGGGAGCTGTACCTGGCGCTGCTCGAGCTGCAGGTGACCGAGCTGACCGAGCGGGTGCGCCGGGCCATGTCGGGCACGGCCGACAACCGGGAGCGCGTCGACGGCGCGGTGGGCGCCTACTTCGACTTCATCGACGCCGACGGCGAGGCCTTCCGCCTGGTGTTCGAGTCCGACCTGCGCAACGACGAGGACGTCCGGACGCTGGTCGACCGGGGCACCCACGCCTGCGTCGAGGCGATCGCCGAGGTCATCGCCTCCGAGACAGGGGCCGACCGGGAGCGCGCCATGCTGCTGGCCTCCGGGCTGACCGGGCTGGCCGAGACCAGCGCCCGCTGGTGGCTGGCCAGCAAGGGATCGGTCGACCGCGACGAGGCCGTGGCCTTCATGTCCGCGCTGGCCTGGCGCGGCATGTCCGGATTCCCGCGGGTCGAGCCCGGGACCTGATCGCCGGCGGCGCCCGCCGTTCGCTGACGGCGCAGCTGCGGGGCCGGTCGCGTCCGCGGCGCTGGACTAGCGTGGACCGCAGCAGTGCAACTCGAGGAGGCATCCGCGTGGAAGTCAAGATCGGTGTCCAACACTCCCCCCGGGAGCTGGTCATCGACAGCCCCAAGACCCCCGACGAGATCGCTGCCGACGTGGCCGCGGCCATGAGCGGCGCCACGAAGGACGGGCTGCTCACGCTGGTCGACGAGCGCGGCCGCCGCGTCGTCGTCCCGGTCGACCGGATCGCCTACGTGGAGATCGCCCCGGCCGACAAGCCGCGGGTGGGGTTCATCGCCGGCACCAGCGCCTGACGGCGGACCCGCTGCCCCGACGACGCCCGCTCGCCGCGGGCCCGGCAGCGGGGTGCTCACGGGGCGTCCTCTCCTGACGGAGGGGGCGCCCCGTCGGCGTCCCGGCGGGCCCGGAGCCCCGCCCTCAGCGGCCGGCGACCTCGGCCGAGAGCTCCGAGCGCAACGCCACCGCCCGGGCCGGGTGGTTCGTCGTCACCAGCCAGGCGCGGTCGTCGACCAGCCACCGGCGCAGTTCGCGGGGGTTGTCGACGGTCCACACCAGCAGCGGCAGGTCGTGCCGCCGCGCCCAGCGCGCGCCCCACAGCCGGGCCTGGGTCCGGTGGCAGACGGCGAGGTCGGCGTCGCTGGCGCGCAGCCGCCGACCGGGCAGGACCTCCCCCAGCCGCCCGGTGAGCACCTTGCGCAGCCCGCCGGGGCCGACGTCGCGGCTGAGCGACAACCCCACGAGCAGCTGCGGGCAGTGGACGCGCGACCACGCCCGCACCGCCGCGACGGCCTCGTCCTGCAGCCCGGTGACGACGACGTCGTCCGCGCCCATCACGTCGACCACGTGCCGGACGAGGGCGACCTCGTGCTCGGGCGGCACCGGGTCGCCGGCCTCGGGACGGGCCAGCGGCTCGAGGTCCAGGTGCACCTTCGCGCGCCCGCGCAGCGCCGCCGGGGTGTTCTCGCGCTCCCGGTCGTCCCCCGCGCCACCGCGGTGCGCCGAGATCAGGGCGGCGTCCGGCTGCTGGCGGGCTGCTCCGGGCGCACGGCGTGCTCGTGTGCCCGGGCGGCGGCCGGTGACACGGACCTCAGGGGTTCAGGCCGAGGGTGCGCATGCGCTCGGTATGGGTCGAGGTGATGCGCTCGATCAGCCGGCCGATCCCGGACAGGTCACCGGTGCCCTCCATGATCAGCCTGGCCAGCTCGTCGCGCTCGGCGATGACGGCCTGCGACTGGGTGATCGCCTCCCCGACCAGCCGCCGGCCCCACAGCGCCAGCCGGCCGGCGACGGTGCGGTTGGTCGCGATGGCCGCGCGCACCTCCCGGACGGCGAAGTCCGAGTGGCCGGTGTCGGCCATGACCTCGAGGATCAGCCCCCGGTCGGGCTCGGGCAGGAAGACGGCGACCTCCCGGTAGAAGTCCGCCGCGAGCCCGTCACCCACGTAGGCCTTCACCAGGCCCTCCAGCCAGGTCCGCGGGCGGGTGCTGGCGTGGAAGGCGTCGAGCGCGGGCACGAACGGGGTCATCGCCCCGGCCGGGTCGGCGCCCAGTTCGGCCAGCCGCTCGGCGAGCCGGACGTGGTGGCCGAGCTCGGCCGCGGCCATGCGGGCCAGCGCGGCGTGGCCGCCGAGCGTGGGAGCCATCCGGGCGTCCTCGGCGAGCCGGTCGAAGGCGGTCAGCTCGGCGTAGGCCAGCGCGCCGAGCAGATCGACGACGGCGCGGGTCTCGACCGTGGTCACGGCAGGGCTCCTCGGGTTCCGGGATGGGCCGCCGACTGCCCCGGGCGGGGGAGCCGACACGCGGCGGGAGGGAGGCTAGCCGCCCCCCGCGCTAGCATGGAGGTCGGTGGGCCCGCCGGCCCGCCTGATCCACGTGCGCTGACACGTCTTGGACGACCCCCTGCACAGCCCGGCACGGTCCGGGCCGGGGAGGTCTCCCGGGCTCCTTCGCAGGGCCCGGTCCGCTGGTCGCGTCGGCGCTGCAGAGAGATCCGCGACCCCCGACCGCGGAGCGGACCGCTGCGACGTCACCGTCGCCGGTGCCCGCTCCCCCAGCAGACCGAGGCGAGACCACTGACGTCCACCGAGAACACCCCCACCACTCCCGAGCTCGAGCACGCCGAGACCGGCGCCCCCGCCCCCGAGCAGATCGAGCAGTCCGTCGAGGAGCTCGGCGGCGCGCCGGTCGCCCCCGACAGCCCGCTCTTCAGCGACTTCGACGTCCACCCCGACATCATCGCCGCGCTGGCCGACGTCGGGATCACCCGCACGTTCGCGATCCAGGAGCTCACCCTCCCGCTGGCGCTGGCCGGCAACGACCTGATCGGCCAGGCGCGCACCGGCACCGGCAAGACCCTGGGCTTCGGGGTGCCGCTGCTGCAGCGCGTCGCGCCCCCGGCCGAGGGCGGGGACGGCGTCCCGCAGGCCCTGGTCGTCGTCCCCACCCGTGAGCTGTGCGTGCAGGTCGCCCGCGACCTGGCCGCCGCCGGCGCCCGCCGCGGCATCCGCGTGCAGGCCATCTACGGCGGCCGCGCCTTCGAGCCCCAGATCGAGTCGCTGCAGAAGGGCGTCGAGGTCGTCGTCGGCACGCCGGGCCGGCTGCTGGACCTCGCCCAGCGCGGCGACCTGGTCCTGGGCAAGGTCCGCGCGCTCGTGCTCGACGAGGCCGACGAGATGCTCGACCTGGGCTTCCTGCCCGACATCGAGCGGATCCTCGCGATGGTCCCGGAGAAGCGCCAGACGATGCTCTTCTCGGCGACCATGCCCGGCCCCATCGTCACCCTCTCCCGGTCGTTCATGACCCAGCCGACGCACATCCGCGCGCACGGCAACGACGAGGGCAGCACCGTCCCGCAGACGACCCAGTTCGTCTACCGGGCGCACAACCTGGACAAGCCGGAGCTGCTCGCCCGCGTGCTGCAGTCCCGCGACCGCGGCCTGGTGATGGTCTTCTGCCGCACCAAGCGCACCGCGCAGAAGGTCGCCGACGAACTGGTCGATCGCGGCTTCGCGGCCGCCGCCGTCCACGGCGACCTCGGCCAGGGCGCGCGCGAGCAGGCGCTGCGCGCGTTCCGCAGCGGCAAGGTCGACGTGCTGGTCGCGACCGACGTCGCCGCCCGCGGCATCGACGTCACCGGCGTCAGCCACGTCGTCAACTACCAGTGCCCCGAGGACGAGAAGACCTACGTGCACCGGATCGGCCGCACCGGCCGCGCCGGCAGCACCGGTGTCGCGGTCACCCTCGTCGACTGGGACGACATCCCCCGCTGGCAGCTGATCAACAAGGCGCTGGACCTCGGCTTCGACGACCCGCCGGAGACCTACTCCACGTCGCCGTGGGTCTACACCGACCTCGACGTGCCCGAGGGCGCCAGGGGCCGGCTGCCGCGCTCGCAGCGCACCCGCGAGGGTCTGGACGCCGAGACCCTCGAGGACCTCGGGGAGACCGGTAGGCGCAACCGTCCCGCCGGCCGCGGCCCGGGCCGGGACGGCGGCTCCGACGCGGGTGCCGGCGGCGACGCCGAGCGCCCCGCCGGTCCCCGCACGAGCCGCCCGCGCCGGCGGACCCGCGGTGGCGGCGCCGCGGCGGCGGCCGCCGCCGAGACGCCCCGGCCCTCCGCCGAGGAGCTGACCGGCTCGGCCGACGCCTCCGGCGGCACCGTGCCCGAGGCCGCCTCCGGCACCGCGTCCGACAGCTCGTCCGACACCGCGTCCAAGCCGCGCCGCCGGCGCCGTCGCCGGGGCGGCTCGGGGCGCGGCGGATCCGGGGGCGGCGGCTCCGAGTCCGCCGCCTGATGGAGGGCCACCCTCCCCCCCACGCCTCGCCCGCTCGGCGCGAGGCCCGGGAGGGTGGCCGGCGCCGACCGGGCCTGCCGCCCCCGCGCGTGTGGGTGTGGACCGCGGCCGCCCTCGCCCTGGTGGTGGTGGCCGCCCTGCTGTGGCGCGGATCGGACGCCGCGGCGACCGAGAGCACGACCGCCGCGCCGGCCGACGTCCCCGAGGGGGCGCCGGCCGGCGCCGTCTCCGCGGCCTGGGACGCCGCGGCCGGCCCGCTGCCCGAGGCGGTGGTGCAGGGCGGCCGCGTCCTGGTCGGCGGGGAGCACGGCGTGCGGGCGCTCGACGCGGTCTCCGGCGAGGAGGCCTGGCACTACACCCGGTCCAACGCGCGGATGTGCGACGTGACCGCCGTCGACGGACGGGTCGTCGCGGTGTTCGCCACGGCCGGCCGCTGCGACGAGGCGGTGGCCCTGGACGCGGGCACCGGGGTGCGGCAGTGGACCCGCAACCTGAGCCTGCGGCCGGACATCACGCTGACCAGCTCCCCCGGCATGGTCCTGGCGACCGCGCCGTCCGGCGTGGTCGTCGTCGACCCGGGCAGCAACACCCTGCGCTGGCGGGCCGACGCCTCCGACGGCTGCCGGATCTCCTCCGGGGCCGTCGGCAGCACGGCCGTCGTCCTGCTGGAGACCTGCGACGGGACCGCGCGGCTGCGCGGGCTCGACCGGGGAGAGGGCGACGGGGTGTGGAGCCGGGACGTGCCGCTGCCCGACGACGCGACGCCCGTCGCCCTCGTCGGCGCCTCGCGGCTGGTCGCGTTCGCGGTGGGCGACGAGCTGCAGCTCGTCCGGGCCCAGGACGGCGTCCCGCTGCTGCCCGTGCCGCTGCCGCCCGCCGGCCCCGACGACGCCGACGGCCTCCCGCCCGTGGCCGTCGAGAGCGGCGGCACGCTGCTCGTCTGGGCCCGGGGCACCGCGCTGGCCCTCGACCAGGCGACCGGCCGGCTGCTGTGGTCGGTGCCGGCGCGCGGGCTGCCCGCCGTCGGCGCCGACAAGGGCCTGGAGCTCGTCGCCGCGCCGGTCGTCGTCCCGGAGGACGGCGCGCTGGTCACCCGCGACTCGCGCACCGGCGAGGAGCTCGGCCGCAGCACGGTGGCCGGTGAGCTGCCCGCCGGCGGGCGGGCCGCCACGATCGGGCCGGTCGTCGTCTACCGGCTGGCCGACCGGGTGCTCGCCTTCCGCTGAGCGCGGAGCTCCCGCCCCGCTGCGGGGCCGCGCGGCACGCCCGGCCGGCGCGCGGTTCACTGGGGACATGGTCATGCCCGGCGGCCCCGACGACCGCTCCACCCTCTCCATCGCCCCCGACGACCTGCGCCAGCTCGCCGAGCACGACGCCGAGCCCCGCAGCTTCGCCGGGGGCGCCGGACCGCTGGCCGCGCTGGACACCGGAGGCGACGGCGAGCGGGGCACCGTCCTCATGGTGGCCGGCTACACCGGGAGCAAGGAGGACTTCGCCCCGCTGCTGCGGCCGCTGTGCGCCGCCGGCTACCGCGTCGTCGCGATCGACCAGCGTGGCCAGTACGAGTCCCCCGGACCCGCCGACCCCGCGCGGTACTCGGTGGCCGAGCTCGGCGACGACCTGCTCGGCGTGGCCCGGCAGCTCGCCGGCGAGACCGGCGTGCCGCACCTGCTCGGGCACAGCTTCGGCGGGCTGGTCGCCCGCGCCGCCGTCCTCGCCGAGCCGGCGGCGGTCCGCTCGCTGGCGCTGCTCGGCTCCGGCCCCTCGCGGCTGGTCGGCCCGCGCGCCGACCTCCTGGAGCACCTCGGTCCGCTGCTGGAGGCCGGCGGCGTGCCCCTGGTGCACGAGACCCTCGAGCAGCTGGCGATGACCGATCCCCGGGCGCAGGCCGTGCCCGCCCCGACCCGCGCGTTCTACGCCCGCCGCTTCCTGGCCAACAGCGCCGCCGGGCTGCGCGGCATGGCCGACGCGATGACCTCCGAGCCGGACCGGGTGGCCGAGCTCGCGACGACCGGCGTGCCGGTGCTGGTCGCCCACGGCGTGGCCGACGACGCCTGGACCCCGGCCGCCCAGGCCGACATGGCCCGCCGCCTGGGTGCACGCCACGCGGTGATCGCCGGCTCCATCCACTCCCCCGCCGTCGAGAACCCGCCACGGACCCTCGAGGTCCTGCTGGAGTTCTGGGCGTCGGTCTCGGTCTCCGCCGCGGACGAGGCCGACGACGAGGACGCCGGCTCAGCCGCTGCGGGCCGCGCGTGACCGGCTACCGGACCCCGCTGCCCGGCCCGGCGTCCTGGACGCCGGAGGAGGACCACCGGGGGTTCTTCGGCCCCGGCAGCGTCACCTGGCGGATCCACGCCGACCCCAGCTACTCCGCGGGCGGGCTGCGGGCGCTGATGCTGCAGGCGCTGCACCCGGTCGCCATGGACGGCGTCGCCCGCAACTCCGCCGCGTTCCGCGACGAGCCGTGGCAGCGGCTGATCCGGACCGGCCAGTACGTGGAGACGCTGACCTTCGGCACGCGCACCGAGGCGCACCGGGCGGTCACCCGCGTCCGCGGCCTGCACCACCGCCTCGGCGGCGTCGAGCAGAGCAGCGGCCGCGCCTACCGGGTGGACGACCCCGACCTGCTGCTGTGGGTGCACAACTGCGAGGTGGAGTCGCTGCTGTCGACCGCCCGCCGCGCCGGCGTGCCGCTGACCGGTGAGGACGCCGACCGGTACGTGGCCGAGCAGGTCACCGCCGCCGTGCTGGTCGGCGTCCCGGAGGACGAGGTGCCGCGCACGGTCGCCGGGCTGCAGGCGTACTTCGCCGACGTGCGGCCGCTGCTGGCCGCCACACCCGCCGCGCGCGACGCCGTCCGGCTGCTGCTCCTGCCGCCGATGCCCACGTGGGTCCAGCTGCTCACCCCGGCCCGGCCGGCGTGGGGCGGGCTCGCCGGCCTCGGCTTCGCGTTGCTGCCGGCCTGGGCGCGGCAGATGTTCTCGATGCCCGGCCTCGGCCTCACCGACGCCGCCGCGACCGCCGCGCTCCGCGCGTTCCGGCAGACGCTGCTCGCGCTGCCGGTTCGGGTGCGGCAGTCCCCGATCGTGCGGGCCGGCGTCGAGCGGACGGCGGAGCCCCTCAGCGCGTGACCGCGGGCTCCTCCTCGGCGAGGAAGGCCCACGTCTCCGGCAGGGGACCGGCCGCCCGGCCCGGCGCGCAGGAGGAGCGGAAGTCGCACCAGCCGCACTGCCGCCCGGGGACGGCGGGGAACGCGGCGTCGGCGTCCTCCCCGGCGTGCAGCGCCGCGGTGGCCCGCTCGATGTCCTCGGCGGTGTCCTCGGCCCGGCGCACGTGGTTGGCCAGCGACCGCTCGGTGTGCTCGAAGGCCGCGACCGTGCCCGAGGGCAGGTGGTGCAGCTCGACCCGGCTGCAGGGTCGGCGGAGCGTGCGGCGGACCCCGAGCACGTAGGCGGCCAGCGCGGCCGAGCCGCGCGCCTCGTCGTCGGTGCTCGGCACCCGGCCGGTCTTGTAGTCGACGACCACCAGGTCGTCCCCGCGCTGGTCGATCCGGTCCACCCGGCCGGACAGGGCCAGGCGCTCCGTCGTGGCCGCGACCTGGCGCTCGGTGCCCACCGGCTCCTCGGCCGGGTCCAGCGTGGTCACGTAGTCGGTCAGCCAGCCGGCGGCGCGCGAGCGCCAGCGCTGCGCCTGCTCGGCGTCGCGGAACCCGGCGGCCGACCAGACGCCGTGCAGCAGCTGGCGGGCGGCGGCCGGCGTCCGCTCCCGGACCGGCAGCTCCCACCACGACCGCAGCGCCGCGTGCACGGCCGAGCCGACGGAGTTGTGCGCCCACGCAGGACCCTTGGGCGGGGTCGGCCGGTCGAGGTAGGCGTGCCGGTAGCGGCGCGGGCAGTCGGTGAAGGTGGCCAGCTTGCTCGGTGTGGCCGGGAACAGCCGGCGGGGCATGCCCGGCATCTCCAGCTGTCCGCCCGCCATGCCTCCACGCTAGCCGCAGGCGCCGACGGTCCCGGATCAGTCGGTGTACGGCGCGCTGCCGGTCCCGGCGGCCAGCAGCGCCTCGAGCTGGTCGGGGGCGGTGGTGCAGGCGGCGATCGGCGTCGTCTTGTTGCTGCCGTGGTAGTCGCTGGACCCGGTGACGAGCAGCCCGAGGTCGGCGGCGAGCCCGCGCAGGTGCGCCCGCTCGGACACGCTGTGGTCGGGGTGGTCGACCTCGAGGCCGAGCAGCCCGGCGTCCACCATCTGCGCGATCGCGTCGTCGTCGACGACCCGGCCGCGCTTGGTGGCCAGGCCGTGGGCGAACACCGGCACGCCGCCGGCCGCCCGGACCAGCCGGATGCCGTCGAGGACGTCGGTGTCGGCCTTGGCCACGTAGTAGGGGCTGCGGTGGTGCAGCAGGTCGGCGAACGCCTCGTCCACCGAGCCGACGACGCCGGCGTCGACCAGCGCGCGGGCCACGTGCGGGCGGCCCACCACCCCGCCCTGGGAGGACTCGACGATGCGCGCCCACTCGACGGGGTAGCCGGCCTCGGCCAGTGCCGTGACGATCTGCTCGCCGCGGCCCAGCCGCTCGGCGCGCAGCCGCGCGCGCTCGGCGGCCAGGGCGGGGTGCTCCGGGTCGAACAGGTAGGCCAGCAGGTGGAGGCTGATCGGGTTGCCCTGCCCGCGCAACCAGCGGCAGGAGAGCTCCATACCCGGGACGACGGTCAGCCCGCGCGGACGGGCCTCGACCGCGGCGGCCCAGCCGTCGGTGGTGTCGTGGTCGGTGAGGGCGACGACGTCGAGCCCGGCGTCGCGGGCGGCGGCCAGCAGCTCGGCCGGGGTCTGGGTCCCGTCGGACACCGACGAGTGGGTGTGGAGGTCGATCCGCATCACCGGTCAGCCTGCCGTACGCGGAACCGGGCCGGTCAGGTGACCTGCGGCGGCCGCGGGATCGGCTGGGTGTCCCGCCGGGCGCGGTCCGGTCCCGGGCTCTGCGGCGCCACCGGTCCCACCCCGCCCTCGTCCTCGCCGTCGACCAGTTCGTCGCCGCCGAACAGCAGCTGGCTGACCCGCCGGTAGAGGACGTCGGCCTGCGGGAGGTAGGTGATCTCCGACAGCGCCTGCTGCTGACCGGCGGACTCGAAGCGGAAGGTGCCGTACCCGAGGACCTGACCCAGGAGGGTCTCCTTCCAGGTCAGGTCGGTGATCCGGCGCAGCGGCAGCAGGGCGACGGTGCGGACGACGATGCCGCTGGTGAGCAGCACCCGCCGGTTGGTGACGATGAAGTGGCGCATCCACCACTCGCCGACCCGCAGCGCGAGGACGACCAGCGCCGCGGCGACCACCAGCAGCCCGGCGGTGCCGGTGAGCCGGTTGCCCGGATCCAGCACGAGCAGCCAGCCGCCGAGCACCAGGACCGGCAGGGCCTTGAGCGCGGGGCTGATCAGCACCGCCCAGTGCCGCCGGGTCGCCACGACCGGCGGCAGCTCGCCGGGCAGCAGGTACTTGGCTGCGTCCTTGCGCCACCGCTCGGGGCGGTGGTCGGTGACCGGGCCGGTCATGCCGGCCTAGAGCAGCGACCCGACGAACTCGCCCAGCGAGGAGGCGGCGTCCCCCAGGGTCTCCCCCGCGGTCTTGACGATCTGCGCGGACTTCTCCGGCGCCTGGATGACGTAGAAGATGACGAAGGCGACGGCCAGCCAGGTGATGACCTTCTTGAGGTTCACGCCACCTCCGGGTGGTGCTCGGCCCACCCGCGGTCAGCGCCGCCGGGGGGTGGCCCGGACGGGCCGGGTCCATGCGTAACACGCGCCCCTGGGGCCCCGACCGCAACACGCCGCCGGGGATGCGAGGCGCTGCGGTCCGCTACTGCCCGGGCAGCAGGTGCTCGCTGGGCGGGCCCAGCGGGAGATCGGGGTAGAGCCGGTCGCGCAGGTCCAGCAGCTCCAGCTGCTCGGCGAGCAGCCAGGCCGCCGACATCGGCCACATCACCAGCCACAGCCAGACGCCGTACGCCTCGCCGACGAAGGCCGCCCGGTCGTCGGTGGTCGGGACCGCCCACAGCGGGGCGTGCTGGCCGGCCGCCTCGACGGTGGCCCAGGAGGGACCGCTGATGACGTCACCGGGGTCGGGTCCCGGCAGCCCGGCGTACCCGCAGCCCACGCCGGTGCCGGGCTCCTCGGCGACGAGCACGAGTTCGGCCGAGCCGCCCAGCGGCGCCGGGCCGGCGCAGTCGACGACGATGGCCCGGGCGCCCGGTTCGCCACCCCACGCCAGGCCGGTGACCGACCAGCCGGCCGGCATCGGGTCGGGGACCCACGCGGGGACGCGGGCGTCGGCGGTCACCGCGGCGATGGCGTCGTGCGCGATGAGCGCCGTGTGGTGCAGCGGGGTGACGGCTCCGTGGACGTGGCACCACGCCTGAGCGGAGTCCCCGGGGCGGACGGCGAGTCGCTCGCCGCAGCGCGGGCAGACCGGTGAGGCGCTCATCGTCGTTACCGTCCTGTGGCCGTGGGTGTTCGTCAAGCGCAGCCTCCGCAGCGGGCGTAGCGTCCGGCGCCGTGCCCACCCAGGACGCGCCCGCCGGGGATGACCCGCCGCGCGTCGTCCCCTGCGTGGGAGCGGTCGTGCACGACGCCGGCGGGCGGCTGCTGCTGATCCGCCGGGGCGCCGACCCCGGGCGCGGGCTGTGGTCGGTGCCCGGCGGCCGGGTGGAGCCCGGCGAGACGCCGGCCGAGGCGGTCGAGCGGGAGGTGCGCGAGGAGACCGGGCTGCAGGTGCGGGCAGGTGCGGTGGTGGGACGGCTGCGCATCCCCGGTCCGGGCGTGGTCTACGACGTCACGGACCTGGCGTGCACGCTGCTCGACCCCGCCGCGGTGCCCGTCGCCGGCGACGACGCCGACGCGGTCGCCTTCGCCGACGCCGCCGCGCTCGCGGACCTGCCCTGCACCGAGGGCCTCCTGGAGCACCTGGGCGGGTGGGGCGTGCTGCCCCGCTGACCGGGGACCGGCCCGACCGGGGCACAGCGCGCTCCCGGCCGCCGCCGCCGGACCGCCCCGCGGACCGCCGTCGGCCCTGCACCGGCGGCCCTGCACCGGCGGCCCTGCGTCTTCGGACCTGCGTCGTCGGCTGCCCGACGCCGTCGGCCCGCGCTCAGCGCGGGCGGGGCTCCGGGCGGCCGGGCTGCTCGCCGCCGCGCGCCTCTCCGTAGCTGCGCTTGGGCACCATGACCTTGCGCCGGAAGGTGCAGACGACGGTGCCGTCCTGCTTGTAGCCGATCGTCTCGACGTGGACGACGCCCCGGTCGTCCTTGGACCGGGACTCGGTCTTGTCCAGGACGGTGGTCTCGCCGTAGATGGTGTCGCCGTGGAAGGTCGGCGCCACGTGCCGCAGCGACTCGATCTCCAGGTTCGCGATGGCCTTGCCCGAGACGTCGGGGACGCTCATGCCCAGCAGCAGCGAGTAGATGTAGTTGCCGACGACCACGTTCTTGCCGAAGTCGGTCGTCTCCCCCGCGTAGTGCGTGTCCAGGTGCAGCGGGTGGTGGTTCATCGTGATCAAGCAGAACAGGTGGTCGTCGTACTCGGTCACCGTCTTGCCGGGCCAGTGCTTGTAGACCGCCCCGACCTCGAACTCCTCGTAGTACCGACCGAACTGCATGTGCGGGCTCCCGGCGTCGTGGCTGGTGTGGGCACCGGTGCCGGCGGGACAGCCGCTTCCCGGCGGGCCGGTGCGCTGCCCGGGCACGCGTCGGTGACCCCTGTGGACGGGCGCCGATCCTACGATGCCCGGGTGTCCCCGCTCCCCACGGCCGAGGGCAGCACCGGCACGGACGTGGTCCCCCTTCCGCGCTCGTCGCGCCGGGTGCGGCTGGCCGTCACCGCCGTGCTCTTCGCCCTGGTCATGACCGGGACCGTCTGGGGTGACGACGCGGACTTCCCCTTCGGTCCCTTCCGCATGTACTCCACCCGCGCCGACCCGGACGCCGCGGTCGTCTCGACCCGCGTCGTCGGGCTGACCGAGAGCGGGCAGGAGGTCCGGCTCTCCGGTGGCGAGGTGGGGCTGCGCCGCGCGGAGTTCGAGGGCCAGCTCCCGCGGATGCAGGACGAGCCCGACCTGCTGGCACTGCTCGCCGCCACCTACGCCGAGCGCCACCCCGCCGCCGATCCCCTGGTCGAGATCCGGGTCGTGCAGCGGCGGTTCGAGCTGGTCGACGGTCAGCGCACCGGCGAGTACACCGACACGGTCGTCGTCGACCACGACGTCGCGGGCACCGACCCGGGGGGCGCCCCGTGAGCCGCCCGGGCGCCCCCACCCCCGGCCCGCCGCCCTCCGGCGACACCGCTCCCGGACGGGGCCCGTTCCCGTTGAGCAGCACCTGGTGGTTCCGCCCCGTGCCGCTCCGCCGCGTCGCGGTCGTGCGGGTGATCGCCTACCTCTTCATCTGGGTGGACGTCTGGCTGACGACCGCCTGGGTCAGGGCGCACGCCGACGTCCCGACCGAGTGGTACGCGCCCCTGACCGTCGGCACGGTGCTCGGCCTGCCCACGCCCACCCACACGGTCGTCACGGTCGTGCAGTGGGCCCTCCTGGTCACGGCCCTGGCGGCGGCGACCGGCCGGGCGCCCCGGATCCTCGGCACCGCGGTGTTCCTCCTCTACTTCGAGTGGATGGTCATCGCGATGAGCTACGGGAAGGTGGACCACGACCGCATCGCCTTCCTGGTGCTCCTGGCGGTGCTGCCCACCGTGGGTGCGGCCCGCTGGAGCGACCGCCGCCGGTCGGAGGCCGCCGGGTTCGCCATGGCCGCGGTGCTGGTCACGATCATGCTCACCTACTTCCTGGCGGCCTGGGCGAAGATCCGCTTCGGCGGCTGGGACTGGCCCACCGGCGCGACCCTTGCCCGCGCCGTCATCCGGCGCGGCACCCCGCTGTCGGACTGGACGCTGGACTTCCCGGGGCTGCTCGTGGCGATGCAGTGGGCGATGGTCGTCCTGGAGGCGCTCGCGCCGCTCATGCTGCTGGTGTGGCGCGACCGGGCCCGGATCGCCCTCGTGGCGCTGCTGATCGGCTTCCACCTGATGGTGTTCGCCGGCGTGACCATCGTCTTCCTGCCGCACTGCGTGGCGATCCTGTCCCTGCTGCCCTGGGAGCGGGCGCCGGAGCTGCGGGACCGCTTGCGCCACCGCACCCCGCAGCGCGCCGACCCGGCCGGCGCCGCCCCCGCGACCCGCTGACACCCGCTGACACCAGCGGCGCCGGTCGGTCAGAGCAGGGCACCGATGCGCGCGGCCATCTCGGTCTCGTGCTGCTGGTAGGAGTCCGCCACCCCGGACAGCAGGCCGCCCATGCCGGTCAGCGCGTCGGCCACCCCCTGCGCGGCCAGGCGCCACTGCTCGTACAGCTCGGTGAAGCGGACCGCGGCCTGGCTGTCGGTCCAGCCGTCGAGCACCGAGCTGTTGACGCTGCTCGACAGCGCGGCGTGCCGCGCCGTCGTGTCCGCTGCCTCGGCCCGGCACTGTCCCGCCATCGACTGCAGGGTGGTGATGTCGACCTTCACGGTGTCCTCCTCGTCCTCCGGGGCTCTCCCGGTGAGCGCGCACGCTAGGCCGACCGAGGCCGACCGCGTCTGCGCCGTCCACATCGGCACGGTCGATCCACAGCCGGGTTCCGGTCGGCTCCGCCGCACCGCGGCTCCTCGCACGATCACGACGTGCGCACCACCGCTCCCGGCCGCCCGGCCACCCGCTGCTGGACGCTGGTCACCGTCGGTGGCTCCCACGACGTCGAGGTCTCGGCCCTCGACGGAGCGCGGCTCGCGGAGCTGCTCCCCGGCCTGGCCGACCTCGTCGGCGAGGCGGCCGGCGGGCTGTGGAGCGGTTCGACGCGGCTGCCGCCCGACACCGACCTGCGCTCACCGGCGCTGGTCCACGGGGCCGTCCTCGGTGCCGGGCGGCCCGGTCCCCGACCGGGGGCGCAGGCTGCCGCCAGCGCCCTCTGCCTGGACGTCGTGGGCGGCCCCGACGCCGGCCGCAGCGTGCCGCTGTCGCAGGGGAGGCACCTGGTCGGCCGGGGCAGCACCGCCCAGATAGCGGTGGCCGACCCCGACGTCTCCCGCAGGCACGTCGTCGTGACGGTCGCCGCCGGGCGGGTGACCGCGCAGGACGCCGGGTCGGCGAACGGCAGCAGGATCGACGGCACGGCACTGGACGGGGAGCCGCGCGAGCTGCCACCGGGGGCCCTGCTGGGGATCGGATCCACGACCCTGGCGGTGCGGGCGGCGCGGGGCGCGCGCCTCACCGGCCGGCCGGCTGCGGGCGGCCGGGTCCTCCTGCAGCCGGTCGCCGCCCCTCCTGCCCGCCGGCCGGACGTCGAGGTGCGGTTCCCCGCCCCGCCGGCCCCGCCGGTCGGGCGCCGGCTCGCGTGGGCCGCGATCGCGTTGCCGGCCCTCGCCGGGGTGGTGGGCGCGTGGCTCTTCGGGTCGCCGACCTTCCTCTTCTTCGCCGCGCTCGGCCCGCTCGTCGCGCTGGGCACGTGGTCGGGCGACCGGTGGTCCGGACGCCGTCGGCACCGGCGGGACACCGCCGGGCACACCGCGGCCCTGGCCGCCGCCCGGACGCGGCTCGACGCCGCGGTGGCGACCGACCGGCGCTCCGGTGACCAGGCGGCACCGGACCTCGCCCAGCTGGTGACGGCGGTCCGGCGCCGGTCGACGCCCCTCTGGGAGCGCCGGGGTGGTGATCCGGGCGCGCTCGCGGTCCGGCTCGGCCGGGGGCCGGGCGCCACGCGGGTCACCCGGGTCGAGTCCGACGGCACCCGGACCACGGAGCCGTGCGAGGACCTCCCCGTCACCGCGGACCTGGCGCTGACCGGCGGGCTGGCGGTCTGCGGTCCCCGCCCGCGTGCCCTCGGGGTGGTGCGAGCCGTCCTGGTCCAGGCGTGCGCGCTGGTACCGCCCGGTGACCTGGCCGTCGCGGTGCTCACGACGGCCGACCGGCTGGCCGACTGGCGGTGGCTGCGGTGGCTGCCGCACGTCGACCCGGCCGACGTGCGCGTCCGGCCCTCCGGGACGGCGGACGAGGGGGGTGACGTGACCTGGCTCGAGGCGGTCGTCGCGCGCCGCACCGGTCGGCCGCTCGCCACGGGACGGCCCGGTGCGCCCGCGACGGTCCGGCTCGTGGTGGTGCTCGACCGGCTGCCGGGCCGGCGGCTGACCGTGGCCCTCCGCGACGCCCGGGACGCCGGCGTCCTCGCGCTGGCACCCACCGGCCGGGCGCAGGAGGGGCCGGCCGCCGTGCTTCGCGTGGTGGGCGAGACCGGTCAGGCCGGTGTGCTCGACGCGACCGGCGCCGCGCCCAGGCCGCTCGTCGTCGACCACCTCTCCGCGGCCGCGGCGGCCGGGCTGGCCCGCGACCTGGCGCCGCTCGCCACGCCGGCCGGCGGGGAACCGGCCCTGCCGGCCGCCGTCCGGCTGCTCGACCTGCTGCCGCCGGGCGCGGCCGCGGACGGTGGCCAGGGCTGGTCCCGGCGACGGGACCGGCTGGTGGCGGTCCTCGGCCGGTCCGCCGACGGCGTGGTCGCCGTCGACCTGTGCCGGGACGGTCCGCACGCCCTCGTCGCCGGGACGACCGGCTCCGGCAAGTCGGAGCTGCTGCAGAGCCTGATCGCGGGGCTGGCGCTGGACTCCTCGCCCGACCGCTGCTCCTTCCTGCTCGTCGACTACAAGGGTGGTGCGGCGTTCGCCGAGGCCGCGCACCTGCCGCACACCGTGGGGCTCCTGACCGACCTCGACGCGCAGACCACGGTGCGGGCGCTGCGGTCGCTGGGCGCCGAGCTCACCCGCCGGGAAGCGGTGCTGGCGGCGGCCGGCGTCGCCGACGTCACGGCGCTGCCGGACGAGGTCGACCTGGCCCGGCTGGTGATCGTCGTGGACGAGTTCGCCGGGCTCGCCGAGGAGCTCCCCGACTTCGTGCCCGGGCTGGTGGCCATCGCGCAGCGGGGGCGGTCGCTGGGCGTGCACCTGGTGCTGGCCACCCAGCGGCCGGCGGGAGTGGTGAGCCCGGAGATCCGCGCCAACTGCAGCCTGCGGCTGTGCCTGCGCACCACCGACGAGTCCGACTCCCGCGACGTCCTGGGCACGGGCGTCGCGGCGTCCCTGCCGGCGCACCGCCCCGGCCGCGCCTACCTGCGACTGGGGGCCGCCGACCCCGTGCTGCTGCAGGTGGCCCGCGTGTCCGGGCGGCCGTCGCCCGGGCCGGCGCAGCCCCGGGTCCGCCGCTGGGAGTGGCCGTCGACCGGCCCGGAGACCGCTGCGGACACCGGGACGGGGCCCACCGACCTCGCCCGTGTCGCCGCCGCACTGGCCGCGCGGGCCGACCGGTCCGGGCTGCGCCGTCCGCACCGCCCCTGGTGCCCCCCGCTGCCCGACCGCCTCCCGGCCGCGCAGCTCACCGGGGATCCGGCCGGTCGCGGTCCGGTGCTCGCCCTGGGGCTCGTCGACCGGCCGGACAGGCAGACGCAGGACGTCCTCGCGCTCGACCTGGCCCGCGGGGGCGGGTGGCTGGCCGTGGGCGGGCCGGCCAGCGGCCGCACGACCCTCCTGCGGACGGTCCTGGCCGAGGCGGTGGCGGTCGCCGCCCCCGACCTGCTCCACGTGCACGTCCTCGACCACGACGGCGGCGCGCTCGCCCGCGCCGCCGCCGTGCTCCCGCACACCGGGACCACGGTCGGCGCGGACGACCCGCTGCGCACCGTCCGGCTGGTCGACCGGCTGGGGGCCGAGGTGGCGGCCCGGCGGGCGTCCGGGCGGACGACGCCCCACCTCCTGGTCCTGGTCGACGGCGTGGAGGCTCTGTCGGCGCAGCTGGACGACGCCGACCCGGGACGTGGCTCGACGGCGCTCGTCCGGCTGGTCCGTGAGGGCGGAGCGGCCGGCCTGACATGCGTCCTCACGGCAGATCGCGCCGTCCCGGGCGGGCGGCTGGCCGCCGCGGTCGGCACCCGGCTGGTGCTCCCGCTGCCCGACCGGGCCGACTACGGCATCGCCGGCGTCCCCGCGCGAGCCGTTCCCGGGCACCGGCCCCCCGGGCGGGCGCTGATGGGCGAGGCGGCCGTGGAGTGCCAGCTCGCCCTCCCCCGTCCCCTGCCCGCGGGCGCCGCTCGGCCCGGGGGGCCGCGGTCGGCGGCCCTGCGCATCCCCGAGCTCGCGCCCGATCCGCAGGTGGCGCTGCCGCGGCACCGGACGGGCGCGTGCGCGCTGCGCGTTCCGCTCGGCCCGGGCGGCGACGAGGGGCACGTCCTGACCGTGGACCTCGCGCGGTCGGGAGGGCTGCTGGTGGCCGGCCCCCCGGCCAGCGGCCGCTCGGCCGTGCTGGCGGCGCTCACCACCCACCTGTCCGCGGCCGGGGTCCCGGTGCTGCACGTGACGGGTCGAGGGCGCGCGACCGCGGGAGGGGATGCCCAGCGGGCGGAGGGCGCAGGCGCGGACGGTCGCCGGCCCGAGGACCTCCGCGCCGACGACGCGGCCGGCTGGGCGGCCTGGGTGGACCGGCTGGCCGGAGAGCCGGGCGTCGTCGCCGTCGACGACCACGCCACGGTCGCCGACTCCCCCGTCCTCGTCGCGCTGGGCACCGCACCGCCGCGGTCGGTCGCGCTGGTGGTGGCGGGCGCCGCCGGCGACCTGGCGGGCGCCTACCGCGGACCGGTGGCGGCGCTGCGCCGACGGCGCAGCGGCCTGCTCCTCTGCCCCGGCCCCGGGGACGGGGACCTGCTGGGGGTCCGGTTGCCCCGCACCCCCGTCCCGGTGCGCCCCGGGTCGGGGTGGCTGGTGGAGTCCGGCGTGCCGCAGCGGGTGCAGGTCGCGCTGCGGCGCACGGCGGAGGACCCGTCGTGATGCGACCGGTCGGTCGCTCGACGCCTGCTCAGGTGGGATCGGTCGGCGTCATCGTGATCGTGATCAGGTCGGGCCGGCCGTGCTGCGGGCTGGCCGTGCTCGGGTCGGGCGGCCCGCGGTCGGGGCGGCCTGCTCGCGGCGGCCCGCTCGCGGCGGCCCCGAGCTGCGCGACGGCGGTGGTCGCCGCGGATCAGAGCAGATCGAGCAGCGGGCCGACCTCCTGCGTCGCGTACCACGCCAGCTCGTGCCCCTCGGCCTGGTCGACGACGAACTGCGCGTCGTCGCTGCCCAGGTCCGCCTCGAGCACCACACCGACCGCGGCCCGGACGTCGTCCTCGGCGTCCACCCCGTCGACGTGGACGCTGGCGACGTCGCGCACGGCGATGTCCGCGGTGACGCGGACCGCGCCGGCCTCGATGTGCGGCTCGTCGAGCGGGGTGACCACCTCGTCGGCGACGTCCGCCGCGACGACCGCGCGCCGGCGCGCCGCCAGGGGGTCGAGGTCGAGCAGGCGCAGGCTCGCGCGCGCCGCGGCCAGCAGGGCGGCGTACTCCAGTTCCTCGGTGTCGGACCCCGCGTCGCTGACCGCGTAGTGCTCGCGCAGCATCTCGGTGACGGCGAACGCCGTGTGCGGTCCCGGGAGTCGCCCCTCGTCCACGAGGGTCCGCAGGACCGTCGTCGTCGCCGGCAGGTACACGCGCACCCGGGTCGCTCCCTCCATCGGTGGAGCGACGACCGTATCCCGGCCGAGCGCCGACCCCGGCCGGTGACCGGGCCTCGCGGTCAGCCGGAGGCCTCCACGAGCTCGCCCAGCTCCTGCTCCACGAGGTCGGCGAGCAGGTCGACGTCGCCGACGGTCTCGCGGTCGGCGTTGAGGCAGATGTAGACCCGCCCGTCGTAGCTGGTCATCCCGATCGACAGCCCCTGCCCCCGCACGAGCGGCACCACCGGGAAGACCTCGAGCATGCGCGAGCCTGCCGCGTACAGGGGCACCTGCGGACCCGGCACGTTGGTGATGACCAGGTTGAACATGCGCCGGGACAGCCCTCGCGCGGCCCGTGCCCCCATCGCGTGCAGCGTCGGCGGCGCGAAGCCGGTGAGGGCGATCAGCGCATCGGCACCCACCGAGCGGCCGGACCGGGCGACCCCGCGCATGGCGTAGCTGAGCCGGGCCAGGCGCACGCGGGGGTTCGGCTCCCCCACCGGCAGGTCGACCAGGTAGCTGGCGACGCGGTTGCCCGGAGACTCCTGCTCGTCACCCTGCACCGACACCGGGACCAGCGCCCGTACCGACGTGGAGGCGACCACCGCCACCCCGCGCGAGAGCAGCCAGTCCCGCAGGGCCCCGGTGACGACCGTCAGCAGGACGTCGTTGACGGTTCCGCCGTGGGCCCGCCGCACGGCGCGCAGGTCCTCCAGGTCCGCACGCGCGAACGCCACGCGCCGCTGCCGGCCGTGCGTGGCGTTCAGCGGGCTGTGCGGCGCCGGGAACACCGCCGACCGGGCCGCCCGCACGAAGCCCGACGCCGCCCCGCCCAGCCGCGCCAGCGTGGCCCGGACGTCGGTGACCGCCGCGCCGAGGGTCTCCACGGCCGCCGAGGGCCGCTGCACGTACTCACCCAGCGCGTCGCGGAGCAACTCCACCCCTCCGGGCAGGGGGCGCGGACGCCAGGGCTCGGCCTCGGGCACCGGGGCGTCCGGGGACGGGTCGAGCAGCACCTGCGCGATGTCGACCGCGCCCAGGCCGTCGACCAGCGCGGGATGCGTCTTGGTGATGACCGCGACCCGGCCGTCGCCCAGCCCCTCGACGAGGTACAGCTCCCACAGCGGACGGCGGTGGTCCAGCGGGCGGGAGGTCAGCCGCGAGACCAGGTCGACGAGCTGCGCCCCGGTCCCCGGCCTGGGCAGTGCCGACCGGCGCACGTGGTAGGCCGCGTCGAAGTCGGGATCGTCGGCCCAGACCGGGTCCGCGAGCCGGCCCGGCACCTCCAGCACCCGCTGCCGGTACCGCGGCACCAGCGGCAGCCGCGCCTCGACCAGCGCCGCCAGCGCGTCCAGGCCACCGGCCGGGGGCTCGAGCAGCAGGACCCCGGCGACGTGCATCGGGGCGTCGGGCTCCTCCAGGTAGAGGAACGACGCGTCGATCGTCGTCAGGCGTTCCAGCATCGGCTCCCTCCCGTCCGGCGACCCACGCTACGGCCGGCGGCGTCCCCACCGCACAGGCGTTCGCGCGCCGGCACGAGCGAGGTCCTCATCCGGCGGCCCGGCGGGTCCGGCGCCGGCGACGCCGGGCCGCCTCGGCGGGCACCCCCGTCACCCGGCCCGCGAGCGCCCGCAACTCCGCGCGCAGCGGCGATCCGGGAGCCACCTCGGCGAGCGTGCGGCCCGAGGCGAGCGCGGCGTCGGTCGCGCCGCGGTCCGCGGGCAGGAAGCAGTCGGCAGCGCGCCCGGTGAACCGCTCCAGCGCCTCGGCGATCTCCCGCCGGGGGTCTCCGGGGACGGGCCCGCGCCGCACCTGGTTGACCACCAGCAGGGGCTCGGCACCGGGCACCGCGTCCGCCAGGTCCCCCAGGGCCCTGATGCAGCGCTGCAGCGCGACCGGATCGGCGCCGCCGACGCAGACGACGACGTCGGCGGCCTCCAGGACGGCGAGCGTGGCCCCGTTGCGGCGCGGTGCCGCGGTGTCGAACGACAGCTCCTCGTCCTCCTCCAGGCTGAACCCGCAGTCGACCACCGTCAGGGCCGCCAGGCCCCGCGCCTCGTCGAGCACCCGGACGACCGCCGAGGGCCGCAGCTCGGGCCAGCGGTCGGCCCGCGCGAGGCCGGTCAGCACACCCAGCCCGGGCCGCACCTCCCACGCCAGCCGGCGCAGCGCCACCGTGTCGAGGCCGCCGGCCGCGGCGCGGCGTGCCGCTGCGGCCAGGCCCGGTGACTCGTCCAGCAGGCCGAGCACCTGGGCGACCACGCCGCCGTACACGTCGGCGTCCACGAGCAGCGTCTCCACGCCCAGACGGGCCGCCTCGTCGGCCAGTCCGACGGCGACGGTGGTCCGCCCGGGCGCTCCCGTCGGCCCCCAGACCGCGACCACGAGACCCTCGCCGCCGGCCCGATCCGCCTCGTCCCCGGCCGCCGTCCCGATCCCGGGCGGGACGGGACCGGGCAGGGCGGCGCGCGGGTCGGCGACGTCCCGCCCCGGTGCCCGTCCGCCGGCCACGGCCTCGCGGAGGGCGGTCGCGATCGCCCCGGGGTCGGCGTCGGCGGGCAGCACGTGGACGACACCCCAGGCGTGCAGCCGGCTCGCGGCCCGCTCGTCCCCCGGCTCGACCAGCCCCACGACCGCCACGCCCGCGGCGGCGAGCCGGGCGACCGCGTCCCCGTCCAGCCGGCGCAGGTCGGCGGAGAGCAGCGCCGCGTGACCGGTCCCGGTCGCCGCGGCGGCCAGGAGCTCGGCCACGTCGACGCAGCGGCGGACGACCGTCACCCCGTGGTCGGCGCGGTCGAGCGCCCCGACCAGCGCGGACTCCCAGGCGGCCCCGGTGACCGCGGTGAAGACCTGCAGCGCCATCAGCTCGGAGGCCCCTCGGCGCCCGTCGACGGGGCCGACTCCGCGGGAGCAGGCGGGGCGGAGGGAACCGGCACGGCCGACGACGGCGCCGGCGGCACCGATCCGGCCGACGGAGCCGGCGCGTCGACGGATCCGTGCACGACCACGACGAGCGGCCGGCCACCGATGGCCGCCAGCACGTCAGGGGCGCTGCCCGCCGCCACGGAGACGACCACCTGCACCGTGGTCGACGCGCTCGACAGGACGCCGTCGGTCCGCCCGGACAGCGCCTGCACCGGAGCCGCACCGACGACGAGGTCGACCGCGCCGTCGGCCCGGCCGGTCGCCCCTGCCGCCGGGTCGGCCACGGCGTAGACGTCGACCACCTGCCCGCGGCCCAGTCCCGGCGGCACGTAACCCGCCTGCACCGGCAGCGCCAGCTGCACCAGGTCCGGCACGTCCTCGAGCACCGAGCGCGGCAGCAGCTCGCCGTCCCGCACGGCGCGGGCCAGGGTGCGCCCCTCCGGCCGGGTGCTGGTGGCCAGGTAGCGGTCGGCCGCGTCGTCGAGCCGGACGTCGACCGCGACGAGGTCACCGGCCGACAGCACGGTGCCCGCGGCGAGGTCGCCCGATGCCACCCAGACCGGCACGGTCGCGTCGGCCGCGCCCACCACGCGGGCGCCGGCCAGCACCGATCCGAGGACGAGCAGGACGCCGAGCACCAGGCGCAGGTCCAGCCAGCGCGGTGCGCGCACCCGGCGCGGCACCGGGGCGCGCAGCCGGCCGGTCGGGGCGGGGTCGGCCGGGGCCGGCGGAGGTGCCGTCCGCACATCGGTCACCGCGCCGCCTCCGTCCCCGTCGGCGGCCTGCGCCACCGGCGTCCCCGCCGCCGCCGTCCGGCGGTCGGACGCAGATGATGCGCGACGGCACCGGTGGCGTGCACCCGTTGTCCACACGTTCGTGTGTGGAGGGACCGGCCGATCCCTCCGGAGGGCTGACAGACTGACCCCGACCCCGGATGAGAGACCGCCGATGCCCACACCGCGTTTCCTGACCCTCGCCGACGTGGCGGAGATCCTGAACGTCTCCTGGCGGCAGGTGTACGCGCTCGTGCGGCGCAAGGAGCTGATCGCGATCCAGATCGGCGGCCGCGGCCAGTGGCGGGTCGAGGTCGACGAGCTGGAGCGCTTCATCCAGCAGCGCTACGCCGAGGCGCGCGCAGGTGACGTGCCGGAGCTCGAGCCCGAGCCGGGCGAGGCCCGGGCGGGGGCGGAGGGCTCCTAGCCCGCTCCCCGCCCCTAGCCGGGCCCGGGCGCCAGCCGCCGGACCGCGGTGACGGCGTCCAGCGCGATCGCGCGCACGCCCTGGACCGCCGCACTGCGGCGCGGCTGGTCGGCCGGGTGCTCGGCCAGTTCCAGGAAGTCGGCACCCACCCGGTCCACGGTGCCGGTCAGCGCCCCGCCGTCGTCGAGCAGGACCTGCACCGGGCTGCGGTCCCGGGCCAGGCCGCGCACCGCCCATCGCAGGTCCAGCCTGCGGGCCACCTCGCCCTGCTCGGCCGCGGCCGTCCCGCGGTCCAGCCCCGCGACGGTGCGCACCGCAGCGACCGCCACGAGCAGCTCCCGCTCCCCGGGCTCGCTCAGCAGCACCCACCCCTCCCCCACCCCGGTGAGGACGCCGCGCAGCTCGCCGGCGCCTCGGCAGCGCAGCGCCACCGCCCGGCCCACCGCCCCGCCGAGCCGCTCCGCCAGCCGGACGGCGCCGGTCTCCAGGCGGATGCGCGAGGGGTCCTGGGCCCGCTCGGCCGCAGCCTCGCCCGCCTCCCACTCCGCCTCGAGGTCGGCGAACAACCGCTGCCAGCGCACGACGGCGAGCGTACCTCCGTGCACATCTCTTGCGTTTGAGCACGTTTGCTTGCTCTAGTAGACGAGGAGTTGCGAGGAGGTCCGATGTCACTGCGTCGCCTGACCGCCACGACCGCCGCCATGGCGGCCGCGGCGGTGCTGCTGGTCGCCCTCACCCCGGCACTGCCCGATCCGGCGTCGCTGGTGGCGGACCCGCAGGCGTACATCGACGCCGCGGGGCCGGAGTCGCTGGTCCTCGCCGCGGCAGCGCTGCTGGCGTGGCTGGCGTGGGCGTGGGGCGCGCTGGGTCTGCTCCTGACCGGCCTGTCCGCGGTTCCCGGGATCGTGGGGGTCCTCGCCCGGGGGGCCACCCGCTCGCTGCTCCCCGCCGATGCGCGACGCGCGGCCGCGGTGGCCCTCGGCCTCGGCCTCGCCGTCGCCTCGCCGACGCTGTCGGCCTGCTCGACCGCACCCCCGGCACCGGCCGCCGCGGCGTCGCTGCCGCAGGCGGCGCCGGTTCCCGACTGGCCGGCGGCCCCGGCCGCGGCCAGCCCCGCCGCACCGGAGTCGCCCGCGCCTCTCGCTGCACCGGGCACCGACCCACCTCCGGTCCCCGCTCCTACCGGGGCGGACCCGGTCCCCGGGTGGCCGGCCACCGAGCACGTCGTCGTCCGCGGCGACTCGCTCTGGCGCATCGCCGCCGCCGACCTGCGCGCCCGGACCGGAGGGGAACCGGCCGCGGCCGACGTCGTCCGTGCCGTCGCGGCCTGGTGGTCGGCCAACGCCGAGGTGATCGGGCCCGACCCCGACCTGCTGCTCCCCGGCCAGGTGCTGCGCGTCCCCGTCCCCGTCCCCGTCGAGAGCGAGCCCGCCCCATGACCGCCCCGCCGACCCCCGCGCTCGACACCGCATCCGAGCGGCCCGCACCGGCTGCTGCCGCGGCGCTGCGGACCTTCCGGCTGACGGTCGTCGCGACGCCGCAGCCCCCGCTGACCGAACTCGTGGCCCTGCCCCTGGTCCGGCAGGGCGTCGCGCCGCCGCGGGCACCGCACCGCCCGGGGCCACGGCCACGCGAGCGCCACCAGCGGCTGGCCGACTTCGGGCCGCGCTGGTCGTCCCGCGGCGACCTCCCCGACCCCCGGCTGGCCGGCCGGCGCGTCTTCACGCTCGCCCTCGAGGGGATGGCCGGTCTGCGACCGCTCGCGCAGGTCCAGAACCTGACCGCGCCCGGCCTGTACGCGGCACTGGCGGCCCGCCGGCCGGGCTGGTGCTCCGGCGGAACCGCGCCGGTGCTGCTGGGGCCGGTGCACGTGTGCGAGCCGGTCGACGGGGTGGCGGAGGTCAGCGCGGTGGCGCGGCGGTCGGGACGTGCGCACGCCGTGGCGGCCCGGCTCGAGGGCATCGACGGCCGCTGGCGCTGCACCGCGCTGCAGATCGGCTGACCGCGAGCCGGCCGGGTCCACGGGACCGGCCGCCGGCTGCGCGCCGCGAGCCGGCCGCCCGCCTCGTGGCCCGATCCACCGGGCCGGCGGCCACGGGGCGGCCGACGGGACCCCCCGGGTGACCACCGGATCGGTAGCCTCGCTGCACCAGGCAGACGATCACGGAGGCGGCATGCCCAGCGTCGAGGACAACCGCGCTCAGTGGGCGAACTACGACTGGACCGATCAGGGAGACGAGTGGTCGGTCGGCTTCGGCGGCACCGAGGCCATGTGGGCCTGGATCCTGCAGCCCCGGGTCGGCCCGTTCCTGCCGTCCGCGCACACGCTGGAGATCGCGCCTGGCTTCGGCCGGATCACCCAGTTCCTCGTGCCCGCCAGCGCGAAGCTGACCCTGGTCGACCTCGCGGAGCCGTGCATCGAGGCCTGCCGTCGACGCTTCGCCGAGCACGACCACATCGACTACCACGTCAACGACGGCCGCTCGCTCGACATGATCGAGGACGGCTCCCTCGACCTGGTGGTCAGCTGGGACTCCCTCGTCCACGCCGAGGCCGACGTGCTGGAGTCCTACCTGACCCAGCTCGGGCGCAAGCTCCGGCCGGGGGGCACCGGCCTGTTCCACCACTCCAACATCGACGCCTACCGCGACCCCGGTACCGGGGAGCTCACCGTCGCCAACGAGCACTGGCGGGCACCCACCATGTCCGCGGCCAAGTTCCGGCAGTTCGCCGACGCGGCCGGGCTGCGTTGCGTGGTCCAGGAGCTGATCCCCTGGGGCGGCACGGACTTCTCCGACTGCCTGTCGGTGTTCCGTCGCGACGCCGTGCGCCCGCTGCGCCCCCTGCGCCGCACCGAGGTCGCGCACAACAGCCGGTTCTTCGCCCAGGTCCAGGAGCGGTTGGCCGGTGAGGTGCGCGACGTCACCGCGCTCTACCGGACCGGCCGGCCGGCACCGGCAGACCCGGCCCGGACGCCCGGGGCGCGGCTGGCCACCCTGGTCCGCGAGGGCTCCACGCTGGCGCGCAGGACCGCCGCGCCGGTGCAGCGAGGGATCTCGCGGATGCGCGCGCGCGGCTGACCCGCCCGTCCGCGGGCCCGCCGGACGGCGTCCGGACCGTCCGGCGGTCAGCCCGGTGCGCCCACCTGTGCGACTACTTCGCCGCGCCGTGGCAGAACTTGTACTTACGCCCGGGGGCGGCCAAGCAAGCATCTGACCTGCGATTTATGCCTGATGCATCTCGGTAGTCCGCACGGAGTCCGCAACAGCCCCCAGGACTGCGTCGACAGCATCGCGCGTCCGGTCGTCCGAGTCGGGCCACAAATGGGAGTAGACGTCGAGTGTCTGCGCGGCCGACGAGTGCCCGAGGCGGGCCTGCACCGTCTTGACCGATTCGCCGTGTCGGATCAGGAGGCTGGCGTAGTAGTGGCGCAGGGCGTGGAACGTCACTGAGTAGTCCAGTCCGGCGGCCTTCACAGCTGGACGCCACACCGAGCCCGACCACGCCGACCGCATCATCGGACGCTCGTCGTCGCTGGCAAAGACGTAGTCGGTCGGCTCAGCCGGGAACTCGGCCAGGTGCTCGGCCAGGGCGGCGATCACGGTTGCAGGCAGCGGGATGGTGCGCACGGACGCCCGCGTTTTCACGGGTGCCAACTGCGGCGCCTGCCCGGGCAGGTTGATCAACTGCCGGTCAACCACCATCTGCCGACGGAGGAAGTCGATGCGGTCGACGGTCAGGCCCAGCAGCTCGCCCTGGCGGACGCCGGTACCAGCGCCGAGCACCACTGCCGTCCGCCAGCGCAGCGGCATCGCGTCGCGCAGGGCGACCACCGCCGACGTCGGCAGCGGTTGGACGCGGTGCTTGTGGATCTCCGGCAACCGGACGCCGGCGCAAGGGTTCGCGACCAGGCGGCGGTCGCGGACTGCCGACTTGAACACCGCGGAGGTGACGCTGATGGTCACGCGAACCGTGCGAGGGGCCAATGCCGAGCGCCCTTCAGCCTCCGTGGCGAGCCAGGCGACCAGGCCCTGCATCTCGCTAGCCCGGGGCTTTCACCGCGCATGATCTAAAGACCGGTCCGGGAGCACGAAAGGTGCCTCTGACCTGCAAGGATGCTGCTTGCTGAGGGCAATATCCA
>NZ_JBJNRJ010000049.1:0-40663 GCF_046233715.1 Trujillonella humicola
CCCCCCCCCCCCCCCCCCCCCCCCCCCCCCCCCCCCCCCCCCCCCCCCCCCCCCCCCCCCCCCCCCCCCCCCCCCCCCCCCCCCCCCCCCCCCCACACCACCTCAGGCGGTGGCGGCCAGCACGGGGTCGGCGGTGCGGCCGGCGATGAGGTCGGCGGCCCGCTCGGCGATCATGATCGTCGGCGCGTTCGTGTTGCCGCGGACCAGCGTCGGCATCACCGAGGCGTCGACCACCCGCAGCCCCTGCAACCCGTGCACCCGCAGCGAGGGGTCGACGACGGCGTCGGCGTCGGTGCCCATCCGGCAGGACGACACCGGGTGGTACAGCGACTCGAGGGTGTTGCGCACCGACTGCCGGAGCGCCTCGCGGCCGTGCACGGTCCCGCCCGGCGACCACTCCTCGGCCAGCACGGCGGCCAGCGGCCCGACCGAGGCGATCTCGCGGGCCTGCTCGACGCCGCACACCAGGGCGTCGAGGTCGCGCTCGTCGGTGAGGTAGCCCGCGTCGATGGCCGGCGCCCACGTCGGGTCGGCCGACCGCAGCCGCACCGAGCCCCGCGAGTGCACCCGCACCAGCACCGCGGCGGCGGTGAACGCGTCGACGTCGGGGTCGACCTCCGCCTGCCGCCAGAACTTCACCGGCAGGAAGTGGTGCTGCAGGTCGGGGGCGTCGAGGTCGGGCCGCGAGCGGGCGAACAGGCCGGCCTCGGCGAGGTTGGAGGTCAGCGGACCGCGCCGGGCACCGAACCACTGCGCGTACCCCGAGGGCGACTCGGCCCGGAACAGCGACCTGCCGCCGCGGGTGTGCCAGATGACCGGCACGAGGGGGTGGTCCTGCAGCCCGCCGCCCACGCCGGGCAGGTCGTGGACGACGTCGACGCCGACCTCGCGCAGGTGCCCGCCCGGTCCGATGCCCGAGAGCATCAGCAGCTGCGGGGAGTTCACCGCGCCGCCGGCCAGGACCACCTCGGCGGCGGCGTGCGCGGTGTGCAGCCGACCGCCGCGGCGGTACTCGACACCGGTGGCCCGCCCGCCGGACACCAGGACGCGGGTGGTCAGCGCCCCGGTCAGCACGGTGAGGTTCGGCCGCCCCGTCGCCGGGTGGAGGTACGCGTCGGCCGCCGACCAGCGCCGGCCGCGCTTCTGGGTGAGCTGGTAGAGGCCGGCACCCTCCTGGCCGGCGCCGTTGAAGTCGTCGTTGCGCGGGTGGCCGGCCGCCACGGCCGACTCGACGGCGGCGCGGGACCACGCGTGCGGCGAGCGCGGGTCCTCGACGCGCAGCGGGCCGCCGGTCCCGTGGAACCGGTCGGCGCCCCGGGCGTTGTCCTCCATCCGGCGGAACAGCGGCAGCACCGACTCGTAGGACCACGCCGGGTCCCCGGTCAGCTGCGCCCACTCGTCGTAGTCGGCGGCGGCGCCCCGGACGTAGATCATCGCGTTGATCGACGAGGAGCCGCCGAGCAGCTTGCCGCGCGGCCAGAACAGCCCGCGGCCGCCGAGGCCCGGCTGCGGCTCGGTCGTGTAGTTCCAGTCCCGGCGGGTGCGCCACACCTTGTACAGCGCGGCCGGGACCTGGACCTCCAGGACGTCGTCGGACCCGCCGGCCTCCAGCAGCAGCACCCGCAGCGACGGGTCCTCGGTCAGCCGCCCGGCCAGCGTGCAGCCGGCCGACCCGGCCCCCACGACGACGACGTCGTACTCCTCCCCGCTCCCGCCGGAGTGGCCACTTCGGCGGGTGGGGGCGCTCACCGGTGCCGCCCGTGCACCAGCCCCATGACCCGGGCGAGCGCGTCGGTGGCCTGCGCGGGCCGGCCGAAGCTCATCAGGTCCACCGGCAGCGCGAACCGCTGCCGGGTGATCGCCTTGGCGCGGGTGAACTCCTTCAGCCCGTCCGCGCCGTGGATCCGGCCGAACCCGCTCTCCCCGACGCCGCCGAAGGGCAGCGCGGGCACCGAGGCGAAGGTGAGCACGGAGTTGATCGACGTCATGCCGCTGCGCATCCGCCGGGCCAGGTCCATCGCCGTGGCGCGGGAGCGCGAGTAGACCGCGCCGGCCAGGCCGTGCGGGTTGGCGTTGGTGCGCTCCAGCGCCTCCTCGGCGTCGCGCACGCGGGTGATGGTGAGGTCGGCCCGAAGGTCTCCTCGCGGACCGCCGCGCTGTCCTCGGGCGCGTCGACGATGACGGTCGGGGAGACGTAGCGGCCCTCCAGCGTGCCGCCGACGACCACCCGGCCGCCGGCCGCCGTGGCGTCGTCGACGTGCTGGCGGACGACGTCGGTCTGCGACGCCATGGTCATCGGCCCGTAGGCGGCGTCGTCGTCCGAGCCGGGGCGCAGGTCGCGCGCCTTCGCGGTCACCTCGGCCACGAACCGGTCGTAGACGGCGTCGGTGGCGTAGACCCGCTCGATGCCGATGCAGGTCTGCCCGGCGTTGCTCATCGCACCCCAGACGGCGGCGTCGGCCGCGGCGGCCACGTCGGCGTCGTCGTCGACGATCATCGCGTCCTTGCCGCCGAGCTCCATGAGCACCGGGGTGAGCGTCTCGGCGCAGGCGGCCATGACCTTGCGGCCGGTCGGGGCGGAGCCGGTGAAGGCCAGTTTGCCGACCCCGGCGCGGCACAGCGCCGACCCGGTCTCGCCGGAGCCGGTGACGACCTGGAGGGCGTCGGCGGCGTCGGGTACCGCGGCGCGCCACGCGGCGGCCAGCCAGGCGGCGATGGCCGGGGTGTGCTCGGAGGGCTTGAAGACGACGGCGTTGCCGGCGGCCAGCGCGTAGGCGATCGACCCCATCGGCGTGAACACCGGGTAGTTCCACGGTCCGATCACGCCGACGACGCCCAGCGGCTGGTATTCCAGGGAGGAGGCGTGGTTCGCGGCGAGCAGCCCGGAGGGCACCCGCCGGGGCCCGAGGACCTTGCGGGCGTGGTTGCCGGCCCAGGCCAGGTGGTCGATGGCGAGGGTGATCTCGAGGATCGCGTCGGCGTGGGTCTTGCCGTTCTCCCGGTGCACCAGGTCGGCCAGCTCGTGGATCCGCCGGGCCAGGTAGCCGCGGTAGGCGGCCAGCCGGGTGCGACGACCGGCGTAGCCGAGCGCGGCCCAGCCCGCGGCGGCGGTCCGGGCGCGGGCCACCGTCTCGGCGACGGCCTCGGCGTCGTGGACCGGGAAGACCCCGACGACCGCCCCGGTGGCCGGGTTCGTGGACTCGAACGTCTGGGCGGTGGCGTGCCGGTCGACGGTCCCCGCGGTGGACGCGGTGACGGTGTCCAGCTCATCGGCGAGCGACATGTGGCGGAGGTTACCCGCCAAGTTACCGGCGCGTAGCCCGAGGTCAGGAGGCCCGCGCAGGCCCGTCCAGCGCCTCGCGGTCGGACTCCAGGACGTCGGCGGCCGCCACGACGACGTTCGGATCGGGGCGGCCCACCACCTCCTCGTCCTTGCCCTCGTAGTCCGAGCGGCAGAGCAGGTACCGCATGGCCTCGAGGCGGGCGCGCTTCTTGTCGTTGCTCTTGATCACCGTCCACGGCGCCCACGGGGTGTCGGTGGCGGCGAACATCGCCTCCTTGGCTGCGGTGTAGTCGTCCCAGCGGTCGAGGGAGGCGAGGTCGGTGGGCGAGAGCTTCCACTGCCGCACCGGGTCCAGCTGCCGGACGACGAAGCGGGTGCGCTGCTCGCGCCGGGACACCGAGAACCAGAACTTGACCAGGCTGATGCCGCTGTCGACCAGCATCCGCTCGAACTCCGGCGCCTGCCGCACGAAGCGCTGGTACTGCTCGTCGGTGGCGTAGCCCATGACCCGCTCGACGCCGGCGCGGTTGTACCAGGACCGGTCGAACAGCACGATCTCGCCCGCAGCCGGTAGGTGCTGGATGTAGCGCTGGAAGTACCACTGGGTCTGCTCGCGCTCCGAGGGCTTGTCGAGCGCGACCACCCGGGCGCCGCGCGGGTTCAGGTGCTCGGTGAAGCGCTTGATCGTGCCGCCCTTGCCCGCGGCGTCGCGCCCCTCGAAGAGGATCACCACCTGCTGGCCGGTGTCCTGGACCCAGCCCTGGAACCGCAGCAGCTGGATCTGCAGCCGGCGCTTCTCCCGCTCGTACTGCTGGCGGGGCAGCCGCTCGTCGTAGGGGTAGCCCTCGCGCCACGTCTCGACCCGCCGGCCGTCGGGGCCGTAGAGCTCGCCGTCGTCGTCCCAGTCCTCGTCGGAGCCGGCCTCGGGCAGGGCTTCGAGCCGGTACTGCGAGAGGTCGATCGCGGAGGCCAGCGGAGGAGCGTCGGTCGCCGTGTCGGTCACGGCCGTGCCACTACCCACCGGCGGGCGCCCGCCACCCGTCGGCGCTGACATGCTGGCGCGCGTGCCGGACCCGTTCGCGACCGCCGCGCTGCGGGAGAGGGTGCTGGCCGCGTGGTCGGCGTCCCCGGCGCGGTTCCGGGAGGACGCCAACGCCGAGGAGGACCTGGTCCGCGGCGGCTACCGCGACCGGTTGCTGGTCGAGCTGGCGCAGAACGCCGCCGACGCCGCCGCCCGCGCCGGGGTGCCCGGCCGGCTGCGCCTGGAGCTGGCGTCCGCGCCCGACGGGGAGGTGCTGCGGGCGGCGAACACCGGCGCTCCGCTGGACCCGGCCGGCGTCGAGGGCCTCGCCACGCTGCGGGCCTCGGCCAAGCGGGACGAGCCGGGCGGCGTCGGCCGCTTCGGCGTCGGCTTCGCCGCCGTGCTGGCGGTCTCCGACGAGCCCGCGGTCGTCTCCACCTCCGGCGGGGTGCGGTTCAGCGCGGCGGCGACCCGCGCGCAGGTCACCGCCGTCCCGGCGCTCATCGCGGAGGTGGCCCGCCGCGACGGCGGGGTCCCGGTGCTGCGGTTGCCGTGGCCCGCGGACGGCGCCCCGCCGGCCGGCTGGACGACCGAGGTCGTGCTCCCGCTGCGCCCCGGCACCGCCCCGGCGGTGCACGCCGCGCTGGACGCGCTGACCGCCGAGCTGATGCTCGCGCTGCCGGGGCTGGCCGAGGTCGAGGTGGTCGCCGGTGGCGCGACGCGCCTGCTGCGCTGCGAGCGGGACGGCACCACCGCCCGGCTCACCGACGGGGGGCGGACGACGACCTGGCGGCTGGCCGAGCGGTCCGGCGAGCTGCCCCCGGAGCTGGCGGCCGGCCGCGCCGTGGAGGAGCGCGACCGGCGCGGGTACACGGTCACCTGGGCGGTGCCCCTGGACGACGACGGCCGCCCGGCACCGCTGCCGCTGCCGCAGGTGGTGCACGCACCGACGCCCAGCGACGAGCCGCTGTCGCTGCCGGCCCGGCTGCTGGCGCCGTTCCCGCTCGGCCCCGACCGCCGGCACGTGCTGCCCGGCCCGGTCACCGACGCGCTGGTCGGGGTCGCCGCCGACGTGTGCGCCGAGCTGGTCGCCGCGCTCGCCACCGGTCCGGACGACGCGGACGACGCGGACGACCCGGACGACGCGGCCGCGCTCGTCCTCGTGCCGCGGGTCGGGCTGGCCGCCGCGGCGCTGGACGCGGCCCTGGGCGCCGCGGTGCTCGACCGGCTGCGCGCCGCCGCCTGGCTGCCGGTGGCCGGCCACGCGGGTCTCCGGCAGGTCCCCGGCCGGGCAGCCGTGCTCGCCGAGTCGACCCCCGAGCGGGTGGCCGCGCTGGTCGACGTGGTCCCCGGGCTGCTGCCCGACGGGTGGTCGCGCCGCTCCCGGGCCGCGGCGCTGGCCGCGCTCGGCGTCCGCCGGGTGGGCACCGCCGAGGTCGCCGACGCGGTGGCCGGCGTCGAGCGACCGGTCGGCTGGTGGGCCCTGCTGTACGCCGCGCTCGACGGCGCGCCGGCCGAGGAGCTGGGCGCCCTGCCGGTGCCGCTGGCCGACGGCCGCACCGCGCCGGGGCCCGCCGGGGTGCTGCTGCCCGAGCCCGGGCTGCCGGCCGCCGACCTGGCGCCCCTGCGCCTGCGGCTGGCCGACCCCGCGGTGGCCGCCCCGCCGGCCGCGCGGCGGCTGCTCGAGCGGCTCGGTGCCCGCCCGGCCACCGCCGGGCAGGTGCTCGCCGACCCCGCGGTCCGGGCGGCGGTCGAGGCCTCCCTGGACGCCGCCGAGGACCTCGACGGCGATCCGGAGGCGCTGGCCGGTGCGGTCCTCGCGCTGGTCGCGGCCGCCGGTCCGGCGCCGGGGGAGCTGCCCTGGCTGGCGGAGCTGGCGCTGCCGGACGCCGCGGGCGGGTGGGCGCCGGCGGGGGAGCTGCTGCTGCCGGGCTCGCCGTTCGCGGCGGTCGTCGGGGAGGGCGCGCTCGGCGTCCTGCACGGGGCCGCCGCGACGGCGCACGACCCGGCGGTGCTCCGCGCCGTCGGGGTCCTCGACACCTTCGCCGTGCTGCGCGCCGAGGACCCCGGCGAGCTCGACGTCGACGCCGCCGCGGAGTGGGTGGACGCCGCCCTGGACCGGCTGCCCTCCGGGTCGGCGCCGCCGCGGTGGCCCGCGGTGACCGCCGTCCGGGACCTGGAACTGGTCACGGACTGGGAGCGCGCGCTGCCGATGCTGGCCGCGCTGCCGGCGGAGGCCCGGGCGGACGTGCCGCTGGGTCCCACCGCCGTCCCCGGCTACCTGCGCTGGTGGCTGCGCACCCACCCGGTGCTGGGCGGGCAGCGGCCCGACCGGCTGCGCGCGCCCGAGAGCGCCGAGCTGCAGGGGCTCTACGACGCGGCGAGCGCGGCGCCGCAGGTGCTCGACCTGCTGGGGCCGCCGGCCACGGTGGCCGACGTCCTGGCCGATCCGGACGCCGCGGAGGAGCTGCTCGACCGGCTCGGCGACCCGCGCCGGACCGTGCGCCCCGACGTCCTGCGCACCGTCTACGCCCGGCTGGCCGCCGCGCTGGACGGGCTCGACGTCGCACCGCCGGCGCGGGTCCGGATCGGCCCCGGCCGGGTCGCCGACCCCGACCGCGAGCCGGTGCTGGTCCTCGACCGGCCGTGGCTGCTGCCGCTCGTCGACGGGCTGCTCGTGCCGGCCGGCGGGGCGGCCGGCGCGGTCGCCGACCTGCTCGACGTCCCGCTGGCGAGCGAGGAGGTCACCGCGACCGTCGACGGCCGCCCGGACCGGACGCTGCGCTGGGCCGACCTGCCCGGCGCCGCGCTGGCCGCCGAACGGCTCGGCGTCCCCGAGCTGGCCGGAGAGGTCGCCGTGCACGACCGGCTGACCGCCGGCGGCCGGCCCGTGCCGTGGTGGCCGGGCGAGGAGCGCGACGCCGTCGACGGCAGCCCCGCGGCCCTGGGGCGGGCACTGGCCTGGAGGGCCGGTGCCTGGCCGCTGCGCCAGGCGCTGGCCGAGGCGTTCGCCGAGCCCGGGCGGGCCGCCGTCCTGGCCGCGGAGGACGGGGTGTGAGCCGCCCGCCCCCTGGCCCGGGCGGGTCAGGGGGCGGGGGCGGGGCTACATCCAGCGCGGAACGGCCATCGCGCCCGGGGCGTGCCCGTGCGTCGAGGGTCGCCCACCGCCGCGCCGTCCGCCCGGGCCACCGGAAGGCGCCCGGCCCGCGGACCGCCAGCAGCCGAACAGGGACAGCCACTGGTCGGAGCCCAGCCGGTCGGCCCGGGCGGTGGGGGACAGGCCCGCGGAGGCGAGCCAGCGGATCCCGGCGCCGCCGGGGAGCTGGGCGCGCAGCACCGGCCCGAGGGCGGACGACGGCGCGGACAGGACGGCGTGCGCCAGCCGCTCGAAGTCCGCGACGTCGGCGGGCGGGAGCCCGTCGCGGGCGGCGGTGGCGGCCGGGGGCAGGACGTGCAGAGGGCGTGGCATGGGACCTCCAGGGGAGGTGAGCGCCGGTGCGCGGGCAGCCGGCGACCGGGTACCGGGGAGTCGGGGACGCGCGTCGTGCGCGACGGCGGGGAGCGGTGCTCGACCCGCGGGGTTCGCCGTGGCTGCTCAGGAACGCATGCCGGCACGGTAGGCCGCCCCGGAGGCAGGCGGCCAGCGGATTACCGGTCGTCGGCTCCCCGCCCCGCCCCGTCCGCCCGGCCCGCCCTCGCGGCCCGGCGGGCCTGGTGGGCCTCCCAGCGCGCACGGTCACGGGCGCGGGCGTCGGCGCCGCGTGCCCACTTGTCCTTGCGCCGTCGCGCGCGGTCCATCTCGCGGTCCTCGTAGCTGGGGTGCCGCTCCCAGTCGGCCGCGGCGGCGGCCAGGGCCAGCGCGATGGCCCCGAAGATCCCGACGGCCGAGCCGAGGATGGGGTCCAGCAGGAGGAAGGCCGCCACGGTCGCGACCGCCCACACCGTCACCCCGAGAACCAGACGCCTGCGCACGCCCCCAGTATCCGCGCCGGCCGGCATGGCCGGCGCGTGTCGCTCCGGTGACGACTCCCACGCGCTCTTGCGTTCGGTTGTGCACGTCCGTACCGTCGGCCCCGCGGTTCACCAGCGTGCCGTTGCACCACTCCACCCCAGCTCCGCGCCGCGCCGCGCCCCCACGGGCGGTTCTCCGCACGGGCTCGCCCCCGAGAGGCGTTCCGTGACCGCAACCTGGACCGGCCCCCCGTCCCACGAGCTCATGTCCGTGACCACCGCCCGCACCGAGTCCGGTGCCAGCGTGTCGGTCCGCGGTGAGGTGGACTGCTCGACCGCGCCCCGGATGCGCGACTGCATCGACTCCCTGCTGGCCGCCGCCCCGCGAGAGCTCGTCGTCGACCTCACCGAGGTCACGTTCCTGGACTCGGCCGGGCTGCACGCCCTGGTCACCGCGCGCTCCCGCGCCGATGAGGCGGGTGCCCGGCTGCGGGTGCTCGTCGCGACCCGCGCGGCGCTGCGCCCGATCCAGGTCACCGGCCTCTGGGACGTCCTGGGCGTCGAGGTCGTCGAGCGGAGCTCCGGCGCGGCCTGACCGCACCGCCCCGGTCGGGGGCCCCGGCGGCGCGTCGCCGGGGGGACGCGGGACACTCGGGCGTCCCGGCGACCGCCCGCGTCGCCGCCGTCGAGGAGGTCCTCCCGTGCGTGATGCCGTCATCTGCGAGCCCCTGCGGACGCCCGTGGGCGGGTTCGGCGGGTCCCTGCGCGACGTCCCGGTGCAGGACCTGGCCAGCACCGTGGTGAGGGCGCTGGTGGAGCGCACGGGGCTGCCGCCGGAGTCGGTGGACGACGTGCTGCTGGGCAACTGCTACCCGACCATGGAGGCCCCGGCGATCGGCCGGGTCGCGGCGCTGGACGCCGGGCTGCCGGTGACCGCCTCGGGGCTGCAGATCGACCGGCGCTGCGGGTCGGGGCTGCAGGCGGTCCTGTACGCGGCGATGCAGGTGCAGACGGGCGCGGCCGAGGTGGTGCTGGCCGGTGGCGCGGAGTCGATGAGCAACGCGCCGTTCTACTCCACGGCGATGCGCTGGGGCGTCAAGGCCGGGCCCGGGGTGCTGCTGACCGACGGGCTGGCCCGCGGGCGGGTCACGGCGGGCGGGGTGCACCACCCGGTGCCCGGCGGGATGATCGAGACGGCGGAGAACCTGCGCGCGGAGTACGGGATCTCGCGGGAGGAGCAGGACGAGTTCGCCGTCCGCTCCCACCAGCGCGCGGCCGCGGCCACCGAGGCCGGCCGGTTCGCCGAGGAGATCGTGCCGGTCACGGTCAAGGGCCGGAAGGGTGACACCGTCGTGGACCGCGACGAGCACATCCGTCCCGATGCGAACGTGGAGACCCTGGCGAAGCTGCGGCCGATCATGGGCAAGGCCGACCCCGAGGCCACCGTGACCGCCGGCAACGCCAGCGGGCAGAACGACGGCGCCGCGGCCTGCATCGTCACCTCACCGGAGAGGGCCGCCGAGCTGGGGCTGCGCCCGCTGGCCCGGCTGGTCTCCTGGGCGGTGGCCGGTGTCCCGCCGAAGACGATGGGGATCGGGCCGGTGCCGGCGACGGCCAGGGCGCTGGCGCAGGCCGGCGTCACGCTCGCCGAGGTGGACCTGATCGAGCTCAACGAGGCCTTCGCGTCCCAGGTGCTGGCCTGCACCCGCGAGTGGGGCTTCGCCGAGAGCGACTTCGAGCGGGTGAACGTCAACGGCTCGGGCATCTCCCTCGGCCACCCGGTCGGCGCCACCGGCGGTCGGATCCTCGCGACGCTGACCCGCGAGATGGCCCGGCGCGAGGCCCGCTACGGCCTGGAGACCATGTGCATCGGCGGCGGCCAGGGCCTGGCCGCCCTCTTCGAGCGCGTGTAGGACGAAGGACCCCGCTGCCCCCCACCGCTCGCACGCTCGCGGCGGGCCCCTGCACCGGGGCCACGCCGCGCGATCACCAGACATCAGGAACAGGAATGGAGCCAGCATGAGCGAGTCCTCCCGGCGCGTCGCGATCGTCACCGGTGCCGCCCGCGGGATCGGGGCGACCACCGCCGTCCGCCTGGCCGCCGACGGCTTCGCCGTCGCGGTCGTGGACCTGGACGAGTCGGCCACGAAGGGCACCGTCGAGGCCATCGAGGCCGCCGGCGGCCGCGCCCTGGGCGTCGGCGCCGACGTCAGCGACGCCGACCAGGTGACCGCCGCCGTCGACCGGATCGCCGCCGAGCTGGGCCCGCCGGTCGTGCTGGTCAACAACGCCGGCGTGACGCGGGACAACCTGCTGTTCAAGATGACCGACGCCGACTGGGACACGGTCATGGCCGTGCACCTGCGCGGGTCGTTCCTCATGACCCGCGCGGCGCAGAAGCACATGATCGACGCCAACTGGGGGCGGATCGTCACCCTGTCGTCGACCTCGGCGCTGGGCAACCGCGGGCAGGCCAACTACGCCGCGGCCAAGGCCGGGCTGCAGGGCTTCACCAAGACGATCGCGATCGAGCTGGGGAAGTTCGGGGTCACCGCCAACTGCATCGCCCCCGGCTTCATCCAGACGGAGATGACCAAGGCGACCGCCGAGCGGATCGGCCGGGACTGGGAGGAGTACGTCGCCGAGCGGGCCGCGGCGATCCCGGTGGCCCGGGGCGGCCTGCCCGAGGACATCGCGCACGCCGTCTCCTACTTCGTCAGCGACGGGGCGGGCTTCGTGTCCGGCCAGGTCCTCTACGTCGCCGGGGGTCCGCGCACCTGAGGGAGGACCCCGTCCTCCGCACCCCTCGCGAGCTCGGGGCGCCTGGACGGGGCCGGCCGGCCGCGGCCCGTCAGGACGACGGGTCGCGGTCGGGGTAGCGCGCCCGGGCCAGGGCGTACAGGCCGAAGGCGGCGAACCCCGCCGCCACCCCGCCGAGCAGCCACGGGCCCGCGTCGACCCCCGCCATCGCCGTCATCGCGCCGTCCAGGCCGGTCGCCGTGGAGGCGTCCGACGACGCCGCCGAGCGCCACAGCAGGACGCCGACCAGGCCGAACGCAACGCCCTTGGCCAGGTAGCCCACCCGGCCGACCGCCTCGATGACCGGCTCCCACCGGTCGGGCGCGGCCGGCAGGTCGATGTCGCGCATGAAGCCGCCGGTCAGCCCGCGGGAGAACGTGTACAGACCGACCGCGCCGACCGCGACGGCGACCGCCCCGACGGCGAGCGACCCGCCGGGCACCAGGAGCGCGTCGCCGGTGAGCTCCCGGAGGCGCTCGTCGGCCTGGTAGCCCGCGCCCGCGGCGAACAGCAGGCCGGTCACCCCGAGCGCGGCGTACACGACCGCCTTGACCAGGCACTTGGCGCAGACCAGGGCCGTCCGCCGCCGGTGGTCGGGGTCGAGCAGGCCGTGCCACCACAGCAGCACCTCGCCGCCCTGCCACACGGCCAGCGACAGCAGCCCGAGCCCGATCACCCACAGCAGCACCCGGCCGCCGGGCACGACGGCGACGGCCTGCAGGGCGCCGGTCTGGTCCGCGTCGACGGAGGCGACCCCGCGGGCCGTCTGCACGGCGAGCCACGCGATGAGCAGGTGCAGCACGCCGTAGGCGACCAGGCCGGCGCGGGCCAGGGCCCGCAGCCCGGGGTGGTCGGTGACCTCGCGGGCCCGGTCCACCGCGCCGGTCACCCGGGTGAGCAGGCCCCGGGGCCCGGCGCTCACGTGCGCTCGGGGTACCGGGCCCGGATGAGGCAGAAGACGCCGTAGGCAGCGATGCCGAGGGCGACGAGGGTGAGCAGGAACTGGCCGAACGGCGCGTCGAGGATCGTGCGCAGCGCGCCGTCGAGCCCACTGGCCTTCTCCGGGTCGAACGTGATCGCGGCGTAGACGAACAGTCCGCCCACCACCCCGAGGGCGATGCCCTTGCCCGGGAAGCCGACCAGCCCGACCTTCTCGACCACCCGCCGGGTGCGGGGCGAGGCCGAGGCCAGGTCGATCTGCTCGAGGAACTTGCGCGTGAAGCCCTTGACCAGGTGGTAGATCCCGACGCCGATCACCACCAGCCCGATCAGCGCGACGATCCAGCGGCCGGCCGGCCAGCCGAAGATGCCGGTGGTCTGCTCCTGCTGCTGCTGCGAGCTGGACCCGCCCGATCCGGTGGCGAAGCGGATCGCGAGGATCGCCAGCGCCACGTAGACGACGGCCTTGGCGACGGACTTGACCGTCTTGCCCACGGCCTTCTTGCGCGCATCCCCGGACGCCGACAGCCCCGACCGCCAGCGCAGCACCTCGGCGAGCTGCCACGCCGCCAGGGCGATCATGCCGACGGCGATGATCCACAGCAGCGGCTTGCCGAGCGTGGAGTCCGCCACGGTCGCCAGGGCGCCGGACTGGTCGGCCTCGCCACCCCCGCCGCCCCACGCCAGTTGCAGCGCCAGCCAGGCGATCAACAGGTGGACGACGCCGTAGGCGACCAGCCCCACCCGCGCCAGGTTCTCCAGCCCGTCGCTGGAACCGGCGCGGCCCGCCGCGCTCATCGGTGACCCGACGCTCATCCCGTTCCCCTGTCTCGAGGCCCCCGTGCGGATCGAATCTGGCACAGCGGAGATCACCTCGCCCGGCGAGCGCCGGCCGGTCGACCGGTGGGGTGGCGGCGGACACCGCTGCCGGTCGCCGGCGAGCTGCCGCCGGTGGGGGACACTGGCCCGGTGGCGAGCACGACGGTGAGGACGGCGGCACAGGCGGACCCGGATGTCGCACGGCGGGCCTGGCCCCGGTGGCTGGCGGCGGGTGCGGCGCTCGTGGTCGTGGCGGTGGTGGCCGCCGTCTGGACCGCGGGCGGTGCCCGGCTGCTGCTGGCCGCGCTCGGGTTCTTCGGCGCGGTGCGCGGCGCCACCCTCGTCGCCGGAACCGCGCGCGCCCGGCTCGACCCGCGGGCGCGCGGGCTGGGAGCCGGCACCGCCGTCGCCGGCGTCGCCGCGCTCGCCGTCGCAGCCGTCCCCGGGTCCCTCGCCGGGTGGGTGCTGCTCGTCGGCGCGCCGCTGGGCCTGCTGGCCCTCTCCCTGCTGCTGCTGTCCCGGGGCGGCGTCGCCCGCCGAGGCGGGCTGGTCGCGCTGGTGTGGTCGGTGCTCGTGACCGGTCTGCTCGTGGGCGCCGGCCTGGCGACCGACTGGGCGCGAGCCCGCGGCGGCGCCACGCTGGTGGCCGCTCTGGGCGTCGCCGTGCTCGGCCTGGTCCTGGTCGCCGGCTCGGCCGGGCTGCGCGCCGCGGCGGCCCGCCCCGCCCCGCCGCAGCCGGCCGGGTGCGCGGGGTGCGAATGCTCCGGCGGCGGCTGCGGGATCCCGCGCGCCGACTGACGGCGGCCGGACCGGCCGCTCGGTGGGGGAGCCACGCCCTCGGTCGCGGTGCGTGGCCGGCGCCGCGAGGCGCACCTGCCGTGCCGTTCCTGCTCGACTCCTCCGACCTCGGTCTGCTCGAGGAGGAGGAGCGGGCGCCGGCCGGGCGCTCCGCGTCGTGGCGGACGCGCTGCCGGAGGGCGGCGAGCGGACGTCGGGCCGAGGAGGTGGCCGCGCTGCTGCGCCGGCTCGGGCACGGCGCCGACGAGGGTCCGCCTCCCGACGGGCCGACCCGGCCGAGCGACGACCGGGTGCCGGAGCAGAGGCTCGGCTGGGAGCGCACCGACCGCGACGACCCCGCCGAGGTCGTCGCGCGGCGCCCCTGGTGCCGGGGGCGCCGGGGTGGTGGGCTGGGTGCAGCCCCCAGCCGTGCCCGGGCGTGGCGCGGGGTCAGGCCCCACGGGTCAGGAAGGCGGCGCGTGGGGTCGCCTCTGCACACCTCTGCACACCCCTGTGACGCGGGCGGCCGTCGTGCCACCCTGGGCCGCATGGGCCAGGCGACACCTCCGCCTCCCGGGTCCCGCGGGAGGCCGTCGATCCACGCCGGCGGCGGGGCGGTGCGGGACGACCTGTCACAGCGGATGGCGGACCTCGCCCGGGAGCTGCAGCAGGAGGCCGGCGCGCCGGCGGTGCTCGACCTGCTCGTGGCGTCCGTGCCCGGGACCGTCGCCGGGGCCGAGGAGGCCACGATCAGCCTCGTGGGGGGTCGCCGGCGCGTGGTGTCGGCGGCGGCCACCAGCAGGGTGGCGCGGCACTTCGACGACCTGCAGCAGGCGACGCGGCAGGGCCCGTGCCTGGACGCCATGTACGAGCACGAGACCATCCGGGTCGACGACCTGGGTACCGACGAGCGCTGGCCGGAACTCGGCCGGCGGGCCGCGGAGGAGGGACTGCGCAGCGCCCTGTGCGTCCAGCTGTTCGTCCGCGGCAACGACCTGGGCGCGATGAACCTCCTGGCCCGCCGCCCGGGGGCCTTCGACGACGAGTCCGAGCGGGTCGGGCTGCTGTTCGCCAGCCACGCGGCCGTCGCGCTGGCCCAGGTCGAGCGCATCGGCAACCTGGAGCTGGGGATGGCCAGCCGGGACCTCATCGGCCAGGCCAAGGGCGTGCTCATGGAGCGGTACAAGATCACCCCCGAGCAGGCCTTCGCCCTGCTGGCGACCGTCAGCCAGGACACCAACCACAAGCTCGTCGACGTCGCCGAGGAGCTCAGCCGGACCGGCGTCCTCGGGTCCCGGGAGACGTCGGAGACCTCGTCCGGACGCCGGGGTCCTCGGTGAGCCGCACCCGCCCGGGGGTCGGTGCGGTCACGACCTCGTGAACGTGAGGTGGGTGACGCCGCTGGGCGTGGAGACCGCCTCGACGTCGTAGCCGGCCTCGAGGGCCTCCAGGCCGTCCCACAGGCGCACGCCCCGGCCGAGCACGATCGGCACCTGCACCAGGTGGATGTGGTCGACCAGCCCCGCGGCGATGAAGTCCCGGGCGACGGTCGGCCCGCCGCCGATGCGCACGTCCCGACCCGCCGCCGCCTCCCGCGCGACCTCCAGGGCCTCGGCCGGTGCGGCGTCGAGGAAGTGGAACGTCGTCCCGCCGGCCTTCTCGATCGGCGGCCGCGGCCGGTGGGTGAGCACGAAGGTCGGGGTGTGGAACGGCGGGTCCTCGCCCCACCACCCCGTCCAGCCGGGGTCGTCCTGCCAGCCCGGGGGGCCGAACTTGTTCGCGCCCATGATCTCGGCGCCGATCCCCGGCTCGTGCTGCTGGGCGAACACGTCGTCCGCGCCGGCGCTGCCGCCCTCGCGCCCCAGGATCGGTGCGCCGAAGCGGGTGGCGATCATCCACTCGTGCAACCGGTGGCCGGCGTGCCCGAAGGGCGCCTCGGCCGACTGGCCCTCCCCGGTGGCGAACCCGTCCAGGGAGAGGGAGAGGTTGTGGATGCGGGTCCGTGCCATCGCTGCGCTCCGTCTGCTCGGTCGACTGCCGCGGTGGAGACCGCCGCCGGCCTCGGGACTCATCGTTGTCCGGCACTGATCGTTCCCGTGCGGCTCGCCTCGCGCCTCGCCGAGGCGCCCGGGAGGGGACCGGGCGCGCGCCGGTGCCCCGCGACCGGGGTCCGGTGGCGGGGTGGCGGGTCTTCGGGTGGTCGGGGCTCCTGCGGTGCGGTGCTCAGACGCGCAGGGGTGGGTGGATGAGGATCTGGGTGCCGTCGGGGCGGTAGGTGCGCCAGCGCCGGCCCGGTGGTGCGGTGTCGTCGCGTTCGACGCGGAAGCCGTGGTGGACCTTGGCGTGGTGCCGTTCGCACAGCAGCGCCGAGTTCTCCAGCGAGGTCTCCCCGCCCAGGGACCACTCCACGAGATGGTGCACGTCGCAGAACCAGGCCGGGGCTTCGCAGCCGGCGAACACGCACCGTTCGTCGCGCAGCTCGACGGCCTTGCGGATGTGCGCCGGCACGATGCGCTGGGTGCGGCCGACGTCCAGGGGTAGCCCGTCGGGGTCCAGCACGATCCGGGTGATCGTGGCGTCGCAGGCCAGCCAGCGGGCGGCCGCGGCGGAGATCGTCGCGCCGGTTCCGGTGCGTGCCGCGCCTGGTGTGGTCGCCGGGTCGACCAGGTCGCTCAGCGGCAGGGTGGCGATCACGTGCGGCTTGACGGTGCGCAGCACCGGCAGCTGCCCGGAGGCCAGGGCGTTGTCGGCCAGCTGGACCAGCGCGTCGCCGGTGCGCTGGGCGCGGCTGCGCAGGTCCCCGGCCGTGCGGGAGGCGGCGGAGACGGCTTCCAGGGCGGTGGCGACCTTCTGCCCGCCGACGGCGTCGAGGGTGCCGCGCACGGTCCAGCTGCCGTCGGGGTGCTGGACCATGGTGAAGGCCCGCTGTTCGGTGGGGTCGGGTTCGGGGCCGTCGGGGTCGAGTTTGGCCAGGTAGTCAGCGACGGCCAGGCGCAGGTCGCGGTGGGTGCCGTGGACGGCGACGGTGACCAGCGCGGCCTCCACCTGCGCCAGGTCGATGCCCTGCGCGGTGGCCCGGGTCAGGTTCGCCGGTTCGGCGATCCGGGCGATCTCCTGGACGTGGTCGGCGCCGAGGTCGCCGTCGGCGAAGGCGCCCTCGGTGAGCGGCAGGTGCTCCAGCGCGCGGCCCTGGCCGACCACCCGGGCGGCGAAGGCGCCGGACACGGCGAGGTGTCCGCGCAGCCAGGCCTGTGCGGTCGGGATGCCGTCGTGCTCGCTGGCACTCCGGGCGTCGACCCGGCGGGCGATGCGGGTGACGTGGGCGCTGATGCGGTGGGCGGCGGTGACCGCCTCCCGCAGGTGGTCCAGCAGCACACCGTCGGGCAGGCCGTCCAGGTCCAGGGCGGCCAGGGCGTCCAGTGCTGATTGCAGCTCGCCCACGACACCCTCCCGACCGGCTAGAACGTGTGTTCGATTCTAGCGCCCGGAACCGGGTCGGGCAGGAGATATCCCCAGGTCAGCGACCTGTCCACAGATCCCGGCAGCGCGTTGACACAGCACGCGTCCCGAGAGAACTCCCCGCCGCTCTTCGCCACGGCGGCCGGCGGCCCGATGCGCGCCGCGCCCCCGGTGCGTGCGCGCTCGGTCGGCGGCCGCTCACCGTGCGCGAGGGCGCCGGGGTGCGTCGCCGACCGGGTTGGACGGGCGCGCGGTCGTGGGGGACCGTGGGCGGGCAGCCGAGCGGACGGGAAGGTGAGACGGATGGGCCGCTGGATCGCGCCGATCGTGGCCACGGTGTCCCTGCTCGTCCTCGCCACCGGCCTCGTCCGGGCCGAGACCGAGAAGGCGACGACCGCGGGGGTCTCGCTGGTCCTCTGGGGCGTGCTGGGCCTCGTCGTGGCCGCGGCCGGAGTCGGTGCGGTGGAGCTGGCGGCCCGCCGCGCGCCCGGGCCGCGCCGCCCGGCGGCGCGCACGCCCGCCGGACCGCGCGCCCGCTGAGGCTCAGCCGGCCGCGAACTCCCACAGCAGGACGCCCTCGCAGCGCGAGCCGAGGACCACGCGATCCCCGCCCACGGCCAGCGGCCCGCCCGCGGCACCGCACAGCGGGTCCCCGGTGCGCACCGCCCCGTCGGCCAGGCGCACCCGGGTGACCGTGGCGTGGTCGCCGTGACCCGACAGCCAGACCGCGCCCCCCGCCACCGCGACGTCGTCGACCTCGGTGGGCACGACGACCAGCTCGCGCGGCTCGTCCTCACCCGCGCGGACGGCGACGACCGTCGTCCGGTCCTCCCCGGTGCGCACGGCGGTGTAGGCGGTGCCGTCGTCGTCCACCGCCACCGCCAGGTCCGAGGTGGACTCGAGCTCCGCGCCGGGGATCGGCACGAACGGGGGCCCGACGGGGGCGAGGCCGGCGTCCAGCAGGACCACCGCGACGGTCTCCTCGAGGCCGTCGTCGGCCAGCAGCCGCACGACCAGCGCGACGTGCGAGCCGTCCGGGCTCACCGCGACGTCCTCGACGTCGACGTGCTCGACGTCCCCGACCAGGCCCGAGACGTCCAGGGGCACCGAGGACAGGACGGCGCCGGTCGCCGGGTCGACCCAGGTCACCCGCGGTGGCGTGCGCAGCGTGTTCGACGGGTTGGAGCCGACCAGCACCACGCGGCCGTCGGCGGTGACCGCACCGTCGGCCTCGCTGACCCCGGTCGGGGTGGGGTCGTCCCCGGCCGGCCAGCCGGTGAGCGGGCGGCTCCCGGTGACCCGCCCGGTGGCGGCGTCGATCACGGTGAAGGCGTAGCCCTCGGCGGTGTTGCGGTCGTCGTAGGTGACGGTGCCGGCGAGCACCTGGTCGCCGGAGACGACCAGCACGCGCGGCGCGTCGCTCTCCCGGGGCAGCTGCACCGGGGTGCCAGCGACGCCGTCCTCGACCACGGTGACCCAGTCCGTCGAGACGCTGCCGGAGGCGAGGAGGACCCGGCCGTCCGCGGTGACCGTCAGCTCGGAGGGCAGCTCGGGCTCGCCCGCGTACGGCACCGTGGCGACCGGCTCCGGCGGCCCGGGGTCGGGCAGCGCGCTGCCGGGGTCCGGCGCGGCGGAACAGGCGGCGAGCGCCAGGGCGAGGGCGGCCGGCAGCGCCGCGGCGGGGCGGCTCACCGCGCGCCCCCGGCGGTCACGGCGAACTCCCACAGCCGCTCCTCGGCCCCGCACTCACCGGCGAGGTAGACGGTCGTCGCGGTGACGGCCAGCGCCCCGCCGGATCCCGGACCGTCCTCGCACAGCTCGGCCGAGGAGGCCGTCTCCCCGGTCACGGGGTCGATCCGGTCCAGCCGCAGGCCGCGGTCGACCGGCACCAGCCACACCACGCCGTCCCGCACGGCCAGCGCCGCCACGTGGTCGGCCGGTCGCGTCCGCGCGGTGGCCTCGACCGCCCCGGGGGCGGCCGAGACGATCACCGGGCCCCCGGCGTCGACCGACACGGCCCAGGCGGTGGCGTCGACGTCGACGGCGAGCCGCTCGACGTGGGTCCACTCCTGCTCCGGCGTCACCGGCACCGGCGCCCCGGCGGGCCGCAGCCCGGCGTCCAGCCGCACCAGCGCGGTGGCCTGCCGCCGGGCGTCGAGGTCGGTGGTGGAGACGGCGACGACGACGGTGCCGCCCTCGGGCGCGACGGCGACGGCGTCGACCTCCACCCGGTCGGCGCCCTCGACCGCCGGGTCGCCCGGCAGGACGGCTGCGGCGGTGACGGCGCCGGTCGCCGGGTCCACGAGCAGGACCTGCGCGCCGCCGGCGGCCCGGGACACCGCCAGCAGCAGCCGGCCGTCGGGTGTCGGCACGGGGGTGACCACCGAGCCGACGTCGGCCGGCCACGGCGTGACCGGCCGCTCGGCGACCACCGTGCCGTCCGCGCCGAGCACGGCCAGCGCGTAGCCGCCGGTGGCCTGCGACCACCGGCCGACGAGCACCTCGCCGCCGCTGACGAACCCGCTGTCGGCCCAGCCGGGGACGGCGCCGGCGGTCTGCCCGGTCACCGTCCCGCCGGTCACCGTGGTGACCGCGGCGAGCTCGGCGCCGCGGGCGAACACCACGGCGCCGCCGTCGGCCGCGGGCGCGACCGCGAGCGGGGTGCTCGTGCGGCCCGCCGGGTCGGCGGGGGTGACGACGGTGGACGCGGCCGGCTCCAGGCGGTCGGGCGCGGACGTCCAGGCGACCGGCCCCAGCAGGGCGGCCAGCAGCAGGGTGGCGGCGGGCAGGGATCTCACGACGGCACGGTCTCCCGCACCGCTTGCGCGGCACTGGTGATCGGCTGGCGTCCGGCTCCCGGACGGCCGGGTCAGCCCGCGGGCGCGGGCCCCAGACCGGCGTCGCGCGCCAGCGCGACGGCCTCGGCGCGGCTGGCGGCGTGCAGCTTGGCCAGCACGTCGGAGACCCGGTTGCGGACCGTCTTCTCCGACAGGAACAGCCGCGCGGCGATCGCGGCGTTGGGCAGCCCGTGCGCGACCAGGTCGAGGACCTCGCGCTCGCGGTCGGTGAGCTCCGGGAACGGGACGGCGGTCCACCGGGCCCGCGCGGAGGCGAAGAACGCCAGCACCCGGTCGGCGACCCGCGGCCCGAAGACCGCCTCCGACCGCGCGGCCGCCCGCACGGCCCGGGCGATGTCGCCGCCCTCGGACTCCTTGAGCAGGTAGCCGCGGGCCCCGGCGCGCAGCGCGGCGAAGACCGAGTCGTCGTCGTCGCTCATGGTCAGCACGACCACGGCGGTCCCGGGGGAGGACGCGGCGATCCGCGCGGTCGCCGGCACCCCGCCGGTGCCGGGCATCCGCAGGTCCATGAGGACGACGTCGGGTGCCAGCGCCGCGACCGCCGCGACCGCGGCCTCGCCGTCGGCGGCGGTGCCGACCACCTCGAGGTCGGCCTCGTCGCCGAGGGCGTCGGCGACGCCGTTGCGGTAGACGGGGTGGTCGTCGACGACGAGCACCCGGATGGATGCGGTCACGACGTCGCCAGGGGGAGCCGGGTGCGCACTGTCGTCCCTTCGCCGGGGGCGGTCTCGATCTCGAGGTGGCCACCGAGCTCGGCGGCGCGCTCGCGCATGCTGGTCGAGCCGACGCCGGGCACCGCGGCCGGGTCGATGCCCGTGCCGTCGTCGGTGACCTCGACGAGCAGGTCGTCCCCGGCCACGGTCAGGCTGACCCTGCAGCGGGCCACGCCCGCGTGGCGGACGGCGTTGGCCACCGCCTCGGTCGCGATCCGGTAGGCGGCCACCTCGACGGCGGCGCGCAGCGGCGGCAGCTCGCCGGCGACCACGGTCACCCGGGCGCCGGCGTCCTCGCCGGGAGCGCCGGGAGCGCCGGGAGCGCCGGCCGCGACGGGCAGCCGGTAGGCGGCGACGTGCTCGCGCAGCGCCCCGGCCAGTCCCAGCTCGTCGAGCGCCGGCGGGCGGAGGTCGTCGACGGCGCGGCGCACGGCGGCCACGGTGCGCCGCATCTGGTCGCGCAGCCGGCCGGCCAGCGCGGCGGCGTCGTCCGAGCCCGCGAGCTTCCCGGCGAGGCGTTCCAGCTGGAGGGCCATCCCGGCCAGCTCCGGGCCGACCCCGTCGTGCAGGTCGTGCCGCAGCCGGCGGCGCTCCTCCTCCCGGCCGACGACGATGCGCTCGCGGCTGGCCTGCAGGTCGTCGACGAGCGCGGCGGCCCAGACGAGCACCGCCGCCCGGCGCGCGACGTCGTCGAACGCCGCCCGCTCGGTCCGCCGCCAGCGCTCGCCGGGGGCGCGGTGGCAGATCCTCAGCTCGCCGACCGGCGTGCCCAGCGCGGTCAGCGGGAGGACCTCGACGTCCACCTCCGGGCCGGCCCCGGCCGAGACGACCGGCGCCAGGCGCGGATCGGCCGGGACGACGGCCACGCGGGGCAGTCGCAGCGCCCGCGCCACCTCGTCGACCAGCGCCTGCTGGGCGTCGACCGGGCCGCCGGCGAGGTCCAGCGAGCTGCCGACCCGGGTGGCGACGGCCAGCGGGTCACGGCGCTCGCCGTACAGCAGCCGGTCGACCCCGCGCTGCGCCCGCTCCCAGCCGGCCGCGGCGGCGAGCGCGGCGGCCGCGGCGGCGCCGACCGCGATCCGCCGCTCACCCGCGCCGACCTCGCCGACCAGCGCGACGAACCCCACGTAGGCCGCCAGCAGCAGGACCGAGAGCACGGTGAAGACCAGCGCCCGGCCGACCACCTGCCCGACGTCGAACAGCCCGTGCCGCAGCACCGCGATCGCCACGCTCAGCGGGACGGCGGCGAACCCGACCGCGAAGACCGCGTCGCTGACCGGCGCGGACTGCACGACGAAGGAACCGAGCGTGCAGAGCAGGAGGAGGGTCACGCCGAGGACCAGCCACTGCAGCCGGGTGCGCTCCAGGCCGCGGGCGCGGCGCATCCGCAGCACCAGGGCGGCCACCCCGGCCGGCGCCCCGAGGAGGAAGGTGACCTGCGAGCCGTAGCGCAGCACGAGCTCGGGCAGGTCGCCGGAGGTGACCGACAGCGGGTTGGCCACCGCCTCGGCGACGTCGGAGTGGCTCCGGACCGTCGCGGCCAGCACCGTTGCGGCGACGGCGGTGACCAGCGCCCGGGCGAACCACCGCCACCGGGGCGAGGGCAGGCGTCCGGTGGGGAACAACAGCGGCACCAGCGCGAGGACGACGAAGTAGGGCGTGAAGCCCCACGCGGTGAGCCAGACGGCGAACCCGCCCGGGAACCCGGACCAGCCGTGGTCCACCACCGTTGTCTGCACGTACTGGCCGGCCAGCAAATAGGGGCCGAAGACGGCGGTCGTGAGCAGCATCCAGCCGACCCGGTTGCCGGGGTCGCGGCGCAGCACCAGGGCGGCGACCGGCGGGTAGAGCAGGCCCATGACGGCGTCGGCGCCGTAGACCGGCCCGCCGCCGGACCACGTGCCGATCGCCACGGCGACGGCCGTGCAGGCGACCCCGGTCAGCGCGAGGACCCCCGGCAGCCAGGCGCGGACGCCGGCGGCGGGGGTGCGGACGGCGCTCGGGCCCGGCACGGCCGACATCCTGCCGCGCGCGACGTCCCCGACGGCAGGGACGTGCACCCCGCCGGGTGGGGATCCGCGGCAGCCCGGGCCTCCGCCGGCGGGAGCCGTGGACGCCCGGCACGTCGGGACGGGCGGCCCTGGGAGCCGGGACGCGGGGCGCCGCACCGTCTGCTGGCACCCGGCCCCCACCTGAGGACCCGCCATGACCGTTCCGCCCACCACCCCCGCACCGGGAGCAGCCCCGATGCCGGTGACGGCCCCGACCGCGGGCGGTGCACCGCAGCGGGCGCTCGGCCCCGGCGCGCGCTTCCGCCGCATCGGCGGCGGGCTGTCGCTGATCGCCTCGGGCGTGCTCGTCTGCGGGAGCCGGGTGGTGATCCCCTACGAGAACCGGACGGATGCCGAGCACCTGCAGACCGGCGCCGACCACACCGCCGAGGTGCTGTGGGCGGCGGTGCTCCTGCACTACGGCTACCTGCTGCTCCTGCCGGCCGCGCTGACGCTGGTCCACCTGGCCCGCCGTCGCGCCCGGAGGCTGTCGCTGGTGGCCATGGTGCTGGCCGGGCTGGGCGCCGGGCTGTCGGGCACGGTCGCCGTCGACCTCTACGACGTCGCGCTGGCCGACGAGCTGCCTGCCGACCAGGCCCTGCACGTCCTCGAGGTCGCCGGCGGGTACGGCCAGGGGGCGCTGATCGCGGCGCCGTCCGTCCTCGGCCTCGCCGTCGGCACCAACCTGGCGGTCCTCGCCGCCTGGTGGGCCCGCGCGATCCCCGTCCACCCGGTCGCGCTGGGCGCCGTCGGCTGGGTGGTGTTCACCTTCTCCGCCGGCGACGCCTGGCTGCCCTCGATCAGCACCGCGCTGGTCGCCGCCGCCACCACCTGGGCCGGCGTGATCGTGCTCCGGATGCGCGACGACGTCTGGGACCGCATCTGACGAAGGACCCCCTGCCCGCCGCAGACGCCGCGGTGTCGCGCGGACCGCCGCGCTGCAGCCCGGCACCCGGCGCCGTACCGCGGCACCGACCGCCCCGTCCGCCCACCGCACCCCCCCACCGCACCCCCACCGAGAGGAATCCGCATGACCGCCGAACCGGCCGCCGTCCACCCCGTCCCGGCCCACCGCCCCGCCCCGCCCGCCGTCCCCGGTGCGCCGCCGTCCGGCGCCCGCTTCCGCCGGATCGGCGGCGGGCTGGCGCTCGTCGCCTCGGGCACGCTGGTGAGCGCGAGCCTGGCGATGATCCCGTTCGAGAGCTCGACCGACGAGACCTACCTGCAGACCAGCATCGACCACACCGGGAACGTGCTGTGGGCGGCCGTGGTGCTGCACTACGGCTACCTGCTGCTGCTCCCGGCCGCGCTGACCCTGGTCCGCCTGGCCCGTCGCCGGCTGCCGCGGACGGCGACCGTCGCGATGGTGCTCGCCGGCCTCGGCGCGGGCCTGTCCGGCGTCGTCGCGGTCGACTTCTACGCCGTCGCCGTGGCCGAGGAGCTGCCGCGGGAGGACGCGCTGCGGGTCTACGAGGTCTCCGCGGGCTACGTGCAGTCGGCGCTGATCACGCTGCCGGTCGTCCTCGGGGTGGTCCTGGGCACCTGCCTGGCGCTGGTCGCGGCGTGGCGGGCGAAGGCGATCCCGGCGACGCCGGCGGTGCTCGGCGTCGTCGGCTGGGTGGGCTTCGCCGGGTTCGCGAGCGGCCCCTGGCTGCCCACGGCGACGACCGCGCTGGTGGCCGTCGCGCTGGCCTGGTGCGGCGTGGTCGTGCTGCGGATGCGCGACGAGGCCTGGGCCGCCGCCTAACTCCCGGACGAGATCTGCACACTCGTCGCCATCACGCAGTGATGGCGACGAGTGCGCAGATCTCGTCTCACCTCAGGCGGGCCAGCTCCTCGGGCAGGTCGCCGGGGGAGAGGACGCCGAGCCGCTGGGTGGCGCGGGTGAGCGCGACGTACAGGTCGTTGCGGCCGCGCACCCCCTCGTCCAGGACCCCCTGCGGGTCGACCAGCAGCACCGAGTCGAACTCCAGCCCCTTGGCCTCGGTCGGCGTGATCACCACCGGCCCGAGCGCGGAGTCGGCCGCCGGCCCGGACGAGACGCCGTCCACCACGGCGGACAGCGCCGCGGTCACCGCGCCGACCCGGCCGGCCGGCACGATGACCGCCAGCGTGCCCTCGTGCGCGGCGACCAGCTCCGCGGCCTGCGCCGCGACCTTGTCGGGCAGCTCGTCCTCGCCGACCCGCACGGCCTGCGGCGGCTCGCCGCCCTCGCGCACCGACCGGGGCGGGGTCAGCCCGGTTCCGCCGGCGGCGAGCACGTCGGCGGCGACGGCCATGATCTCGGCCGGCGTCCGGTAGTTGACCGTGAGCTCCTCCAGCCGCCACAACCCTTGCGCGTGCGGGTCGAGCACCTCGGCCCACCGGTCGGCGCCGGTCAGCGTGCCGGTCTGCGCGACGTCGCCGACCACGGTCATCGACCGGGTGGGGCAGCGGCGGACCAGCAGCCGCCAGGCCATCGGGGACAGCTCCTGGGCCTCGTCGACGACGACGTGGCCGAACGTCCAGGTCCGGTCGGCGGCGGCCCGCTCGGCGGTGGTGCGCAGGTCGAGCTCGCGCTGCCGGTCGGCCAGCCCCTCGGCGGTGAGCAGGTCGCCGGCGCTGAGCACCTCGCCCTCCTCGCCCTCCTCCAGGTCGGTGGAGCGGGAGCCGTGCAGCAGGTCCAGGGTCGCCTGCGCCTCGGCCAGCCGGCGGCGGCGGTCGCGGCCTGCGCGGCTGCGCTCGGCGGAGTCGTCGGTGCCGAGCAGCTCGTCGGCCTCCTCGAGCAGCGGCACGTCGGCCGGCGTCCAGTCGCCGCCGGTGCGGTGCAACAGGGCCCGCTCGCCGTCGCTCCAGCCGGGCGTGGCGGCGGCGATCGCGGCGGGGTCGGCGTAGAGCTCGCGGAGGAACCGCTCCGGGGTCAGCCGCGGCCACAGCCGCTGCACGAGGGCGTGCACGCCGGGGTCCTCGGCGACCTCGCGGCGCAGCGCGGCGAGGTCCTCGCGGCCGAACAGGTCCCGGCCGCCCTCGATGCCCCGGCCCAGCTGCTCGGCGTACCGCTTGGCCAGCAGGTCGACCAGCCGGCGGGCGAACTCCGGGCGGGCCAGGTTGTGCAGCCGCGCGGCGCGCAGGGCCGATCGGCCGGTCCGGGCGACGTCGACCGGGCGCAGCCGCAGCGGCGTCCCGTCGACGACGACCTCCAGCGGCGCGTCCGGCACGATCCGGCGCCGGGCCAGCGCCCGCTCGAGCACCTCGACCATCTCCAGGCGGCCCTTCACCGCCGCGGCCTGCGGCGACTCGGCGGCGCGGGCGTCGACCCCGGGCCGCAGCTGCCCCAGCCCCGACAGCAGCACACCGGTCTCGCCCAGCGACGGCAGCACGTCGGCGATGTAGCGCAGGAACGTCGGCGTCGGCCCCACCACGAGCAACCCGCGGCGGGCCAGCCGCTCGCGGTGGGTGTAGAGCAGGTAGGCCGCGCGGTGCAGCGCGACCGCGGTCTTGCCGGTGCCCGGCCCGCCCTGCACGACGAGGACGCCGTTGGCGTCGGCGCGGATGATCCGGTCCTGCTCGGCCTGGATGGTGCGGACGATGTCGGTCATCCGGCCGGTGCGCGAGGCGCCCAGCGCGGCCAGCAGCGCCGCCTCGCCGGTGATCTGCAGGCCCTCGGCGTCGGCGGCCTGCAGCGCGTCGAGCAGCTCGTCGTCCAGCCGGGTCACCGTGCGGCCGCGGGTGCGGATGTGCCGGCGCCGCACGACGCCCAGCGGGTGCACCGGCGTGGCCGTGTAGAAGGGGCGGGCGGCCGGCGCCCGCCAGTCGACCAGCGCGGGATCGGCCGAGGCGTCGTCGGCGGGCAGCCCGATCCGGCCGACGTAGAGCGCGCCGTCCTCGACCCGGTCGATGCGGCCGACGACGAGGCCGGCCTCGGCGGCGTCGAGCGCGACCACCCGCTCGCCCTGGAAGCGGACGGTGGCGTCGCGCTCCTGCAGGTCCTGCGGGGAGACGGCGGGGGAGGTGATCGCCTGGCGTAGGCGGCGGGCGGCCAGGTCGCGGGCGGCGTCCAACCGCCGGTAGAGGTCGGTGACGTACTCCTGCTCGCCGGCCAGCTCGGAGTGGGGGACGGCATCGGACCGGGGAGGCAACGCGCTTCTCTCTGTCGTCGGGTCGCTCGGGGGCGGACCCGCCATTGTGCGCGCTCAGCGGGCCGTCGCGGTCCCGGTTCCCCCGGCGAGCCGCACCAGCCGCTCGGCGAGCTCGGCCGGGAACGACAGCGCCGCCAGGTGCCCGCCCCGCACCTCCTCCACCGGCAGGCCCAGTCGCTCGGCGGCGACCCGGCGCTGGAAGGCGGGCGGGAAGAACCGGTCGTCCCGCCCGGCCAGCACCACCGTGCGGACGGCGGGCCAGGCAGCCAGCGGCCAGGGGTCCTCGAACGGCCGCCCCGACTGGTCCCGCTGCGGCGGCGCGGTGGCCAGCACCTCCGCCGGCACGTCGTGCACGAACACCTCCTCGGAGCCGGGGACGTCGTGCCCGGTCGCCGTCCACCAGTCGCCGCCGGTCTCGCCGGGCCGCGGCACCATCGCGTTCAGCAGCACCAGCAGCCGGACCGGCAGCCGGGCGCACACCAGCGGGGCGGTCAGCCCGCCCATCGACTGGGCGACGAGGACCACGTCACGGGCCTCGCCCGCGGCGGCGACCACCGCGTCGGCGTAGGCGGCGAGCCCCGCCCGGTCGTCGTCGGCGGGCAGGTCCACCGCGACCGCGGCGGCGCCGCGGCGCGCCAGCTCGGGCACGACCCGGTGCCAGTACCAGGCGGCGCCGCCGGCGCCGGGGACGAGGACGAACGTCGGAGTCACGAGGGGTACGACCGGCCCGGACGGGCGGACTCATCGGTGTCCGGAACGGGGGAGAGCGGTCTCACCGGACCCGTCCGGGAGCGCAACCCGTACGACACCTCCGCGTCACGCGGCGTGCCTACCGTCGCACGTGGCGGTCGCGAGACCCGCGCCGTCCGGTACGAGAGGGGGAGCCATGAGCGCCACCACCAGCACCCGGGAGCCGAGGACCTGGACCTGCCCGAACTGCTCGGCGAGGACGCGGGCCGGCCGCAAGCGCTGCTCGGACTGCGGCACCAGCCGCCACTGAACGGGGCGCCCGGGACCAGGCCGGACTACTCCGACGGCGGCTCCCCGCGCAGCCGGACGACGGCGGCGCGGAAGTGGCGGCGGCCGGCCAGCCGCCACGCCAGCCGGGTGGTGGGCGGCAGCGCGGCGAGCAGCCGGGCCCGCTCGTCCGGGGTGGCGTCCTCCAGGGCCAGGCCCAGCACGAGCATCCGCTCCCGGTGCGACAGCACGCAGCCGGCGCCGGCGGTGATCGCCGCCCAGTCGGCCGGCGGCAGGGCGGCCAGCAGCGGGAGCAGCTCCCGCTCCTCGTCGGCGGTCTGGACGGCGACGGCGTCGGCCAGCACCAGGCAGGCCATGGCGAACGCGTCCCGGGCGGGCGCGGTCCCGGCGACCGCCCACTGCCGGGCGGCGGTGGAGATGTCGCGCAGCAGGTGGTCCAGCCGGGTGCAGCTCGCCGTCCACCCGGCGACGGCGTCCCTGCCCCGCGCGGCGTCGCGCTCGGGCAGGGCGCGCAGCAGCGCGGGCCAGATCAGCTCGCGCTCGGTCGCGTGGTGCCGCAGCAGGAGACGTCCCAGCAGGTCGGCGTGCGCGGTCAGCGCGGCGGTGCGGGCGGCGTCGTCGGGGGCGGCCCAGGTGGACAGCCGGGTGAGGACCCGCAGCTCGCGGCGCACCAGCCGGTGCAGGACGTGCTGGTACGCCGCGGCGCGGGACGGCACCGCCGGGGCGGGCGGCGCGGGAGCGGTCGGGGGGAGCACTGCGGCTGCGGTCATGGCACACCTCGTCGTGCTGCGGAACCGGATCGGTCGCGAGCGACGCTAGGCCCGCGGCCGTCCCGGGTACCAGGGCCCGGCGTCCCGTATCGACCGGGCCACGACCCGTGGGCGAGGGGTCACAACGGGGACGGTCTGACGTAGGTTCGCGCCCGTGTCGGTGATCGTTCGGAACCGGGTCCGGGTGAGCGGGGACCCCTGTGGACGGCCGATGGTCCTGGCCCACGGCTTCGGCTGCGACCAGGCGATGTGGCGGCACGTCGTGCCGGACTTCGAGCGCGACCACCGGGTGGTGCTGTTCGACCACGTGGGCGCCGGCGGCTCGGACCTGTCGGCGTACGACCCGCAGCGGCACGGCTCGCTGCGCGGGTACGCGGCCGACGTGGTGGAGATCTGCCGCGAGCTCGGGCTGACCGACGTCGTCCTCGTCGGCCACTCGGTGAGCGCGATGATCGGGGTGCTGGCGCTGCGCCAGGCCCCGGAGCTGTTCGGGGCGCTGGTCATGATCGGCCCCAACCCGCGCTACGTGGACGACGGCGACTACACCGGCGGCTTCAGCCGGGCCGACATCGCGGGCCTGCTCGACTCCCTCGACAGCAACCACCTCGGCTGGTCGGCGGCCATGGCCCCGGTGATCATGGGGACGCCCGACCGGCCGGAGCTCACCGAGGAGCTGACCAACAGCTTCTGCCGCACCGATCCCGACATCGCCCGCCAGTTCGCCCGCGTCACCTTCCTGTCGGACAACCGGGCCGACCTCGACGACGTCGCCGTCCCGACCCTGGTGCTGCAGTGCTCCCAGGACGTGATCGCGCCGGAGGCGGTCGGCCGGTACGTGCACGGGCGGGTGCCCGGGAGCACCTTCACGCAACTGGCGGCGACCGGGCACTGCCCGCACCTGAGCGCGCCGGAGGAGACGATCGCCGCCGTCCGGGCCTGGTTGCCGTCGACCACCGGACCGCCGTGAGCGCCGCACCCGTGGGCGGCGGTTCCTCCGGCGGCCGGTCCGACCTCGACCGGTTGCTGGAGGACGACCCGGCCGACCTGTACGAGAACGCGCCCTGCGGGTACCTCTCGACGCTGCCGGGCGGGCGGATCGTGAAGGTGAACCGGACGTTCGCGCAGTGGGCCGGCCGCAAGCCCGACGAGCTGCTCGGCACGTCGTTCCCGGATCTGCTCACCGTCGGCGGCCGGGTCTTCTTCGAGACCCACATGGCCCCGCTGCTGCGCATGCAGGGCGCGGTCCGCGAGGTCGCGCTCGACCTGGCGCTCCCGGACGGGACCGTGCTGCCGTGCCTGGTCAACGCCGTCGAGCTGCGGGACGCGGCCGGGGCGCCGATGCTCGTGCGCACCACGCTGTTCGAGGCCACCTCGCGGCGCCGCTACGAGCGGGCCCTGCTGGCCGCCCAGCGCACCGCGGCGGAGTCGGAGACGCGCTCCCGGACGCTGCACCAGGTGGTGTCGGAGCTGGCGGCGGCGGTGTCGGTCGACGACGTCGCGCAGGTCCTGGTCGAGCGCGGGCGGACGGCGGTGCACGCCGCGGGCGGTGCGCTGTGGCTGGTGGCGGAGGACGCGGCCGCCGGGCCGTACGGGCGCCTGCCGCTGCGGCTGGCCGCGCAGTCGGGCCTGTCCCCGCGGCTGCGGGCGGCGATGGAGGCCGCCGGCGGGTGGGGGCCCCGGCTGCTGCGCCCCGGCGGCGTGCGGGTGGTGCCCCTCGGCCCGGACATGGAGCGCGCCGAGCCGGAGCTGGCCGCGGCGCTGGCCGCGGATCGGATCGACGCGCTGGTGCTGGTCCCGGTGACGGCCGACGGGCGCCACCGGGGCGCGCTGGTGCTCGCCCTGGGGTCCGAGGGGGACGGCGAGCTGATCAGCCTCACCGAGCCGGGAGTGACGGGGGACCTCGCATCGGCCGACGCGGACCTGTTGCGCACCGTCGGCCGGCAGGCGGGTCAGGCGCTGGAGCGGGTGTGGCTGTACGAGGAGACGGCGCGGCAGGCCGCCCGGTCGGCGTTCCTCCTCGACGCCGCGCGGCTCATGTCGGCGGCGACCGGGGTGGCCGAGACCGTCGAGCGGCTCGCGGAGCTCGCCGTCCCCCGGCTGGCCGACGTCTGCGTCATCGACCTGGTGACCGAGCACGGCTGGACCAGGCCGGCCGCCCGGCACGCCGATCCCGGGCGCCAGCACCTCACCGACCGCCTGCGCGACGTGAACCTGGGCCCGCCCGGTGCGCCGCACCCCACGGCGCAGGCCGCCGACCGCGGCCGCACCGTCTGGGTGCGCGAGGTGACCGACGCCTGGCTCGGGCGCATCACCGCCGACGAGCGGCACCTCGCCGTCGCCCGCCGGCTGGACCTGACCGGGCTGGTCGCCGTCCCCCTGATGGCCGGCGGGCGGCTGCTGGGTGTGCTGACGCTGGGTGCCGACCGGCGCCGCGGGTCGTTCACCGCGGCCGACGTCGAGGTGGCCGAGCAGCTGGCGCTGCAGGTCTCGCAGGTCGTCGACAAGGCGCAGCGGCTGGAGATGGAGACCCGCACCTCGCACACGCTGCAGGCCAACCTGCTGCCCCCGGCCCCACCGCCGGTCCCGGGGCTGGCCGTCGCCGTCCGGTACCTGGCGGCCAGCCAGGGCGCCGACGTGGGCGGCGACTTCTACGACGTGGTGCCGCTGCCGACGGAGGGCACCGTCGCGCTCGCCGTCGGCGACGTCGTCGGGCACGACATCACGGCCGCCGCGGTGATGGGGCAGCTGCGCAGCGTCCACCGGGTGCTGCTGGCCGACCGGCCGGGCCCGAGCGCGATCATCGACCGGTTCCAGGCCGGGTGGGGCCTGCTCGGCCTCCAGCGCATGGCCACGGCGCTGTTCGGGTCGCTCGATCCGGCGACCGGCCGGCTGCGGCTCGCGTCGGCCGGGCACCTCAGCCCCCTGCTGGTCACCGCGTCGGGCGCGGAGTACCTCGACGTCCGGCCCAGCCGCATGCTCGGAGCGCCGCCCGCACCGGCACCCGCCGTGGAGTGGGCGGGGGTGCTGCCCGTCGGCGCGACGCTCGTGCTGTTCACCGACGGGCTGGTCGAGAGCCGGACCGCCGACGTCGACGAGGGTCTGGAGCACCTCCTGGCCGTGGCGCGGGCGGCCGCCGGCGCCGCTCCCGACGAGCTGTGCGACCGGCTGCTGGCCGAGCTGACCGGCGACCACCGGACCGACGACGTGGCGCTGCTGGCGATCGCCCGGGTGTGACGCGGGTCCCTCCCGCGGGTGCGGACGGCCGTGGACAGGTAGAACCGGTCCCAGCAGCACACGTCCACGACGAGGTGGGAGACCGATGAGCAGCGAAGCACTGGCCCTGGCGCCGGCGCCGCGGTCGGACGCGGCCGAGCGGGTGCGGGCGGAGGTGCGGGAGTTCCTGGCCGCCGAGCTGGCCGCGGGGTCCTTCACCACGCACGTGGACACGTGGTTGTCGGGGGTGGATCCGGCGTTCTCCCGGAAGCTGGGGGAGCGGGGCTGGCTGGGGATGACCTGGCCGCGCCGGTACGGGGGGCACGAGCGGACCGCGATGGAGCGGTATGCGGTGACCGAGGAGTTGCTGGCGGCCGGGGCGCCGGTGGCGGCGCACTGGATCGCCGATCGGCAGTCGGGGCCGAACCTGCTGCGGTACGGCACCGAAGCGCAGCGGGAGGAGATCCTGCCGCGGATCGCGGCGGGGGAGTGCTTCTTCGTGATCGGCATGTCGGAGCCGGACTCCGGCTCGGACCTGGCCTCGATCCGGACGAGGGCGACCCGGGACGGCAACGGGGACTGGGTGGTGTCGGGGGCGAAGGTGTGGACGTCGAACGCCCACCACAGCCATTACGGGATCGTGCTGGTGCGCACCTCGCCGGCCGATCCGGTCAACCGGCACGCGGGGTTGAGCCAGTTGCTGGTGGACCTGTCGCTGCCGGGCATCTCGATCAATCCGATCCGGATCCTGGACGGCGGGCACCACTTCAACGAGGTGGTGTTCGACGACGTCGTCGTGCCGGGGGACATGCTGTTGGGGGAGGAGGGGGCGGGCTGGCACCAGGTGACCGCGGAGCTGGCGTTCGAGCGGTCGGGGCCGGAGCGGTTCCTGTCCACCTATCCGTTGCTGGCGGAGTTCGGGCGGCGGGCGGCCAAGACGCAGGATGTGGCGCAGTTGGCGACGCTGGGCCGGTTGTCGGCGCGGTTGCTGGCGTTGCGGCAGTTGTCGTTGCGGATCGCGGCGGCGCTGGACCGGGGGGAGTTGCCGAACATCCCGGCGGCGCTGGTGAAGGACGTGGGGACGACGTTCGAGGCCGACGTGGTCGACGAGGTGCGCCGGGTGGTGGACGTGGCGGCGTCGCTGGATTCGCCGGATCCGCTGGGGCGGGCGCTGGCCGAGGCGCAGCTGCACCAGCCCGGGTACACGCTGCGCGGGGGGACCAACGAGATCCTGCGCGGGATCGTGGCACGCGGATTGGGGCTGCGCTGATGGCGTCCGAGCAGGACCTGCTGGTGGAGACCGTGCGGGACATCCTGGGGTCGTTCGAGCCGTTCGTGCTGACCGCGGAGCGGCCGTGGGACGAGGGGCTGTGGTCGGCGCTGGCCGAGGCCGGGCTGACCGGGGTGGGGGTGGACGAGGACGCGGGCGGGTCCGGTGGTGAGCTGGCCGACGTGGTGGCGATCGTGCGCACCCTGGCCGCCGGTGCCGCAGCGGTGCCGGTCGCCGAGCAGCTGCTGGTCGCCGCACCGGCGCTGCTCGCCGCTGACCTGGACCTGCCCTCGCCCGAGGAGCCGCTGACCGTGACCGTCGCCGAGGCGGTCACCGCCGAGCCCTCCGACGACGGGGACGGCCCCGGCCGGTGGACGTTGACCGGAACCGCGACCGACGTCCCGTGGGCCGCAGTGGCCACATCGGTGGTCGTCCTGGCCGCGGCACCGGCCGGCATCGAGGGCGCGGTGCTGGCGCTGGTCGACGCGTCGGGGCTGGCCGCGACGCGGGCGCAGAACCTGGCCGGGGAGCCGCGGGGGTCGCTGGTGCTCGACGGCGCTGCGGCGTCCGGGGCGCTGCTGCGGCCCGAGCAGGCCGAGGCGCTGCGGGCCCGGTACGCGCTGGCCCGCTCGGTGCAGATCGCCGCAGCGCTGGAGCAGGTGCTGACCTGGACGGTGCAGTACGCCGGGCAGCGGCAGCAGTTCGGCCGGCCGCTGGCGAAGTTCCAGGCGATCCAGATGCAGCTGGCCCAGATGGCCGGCGAGGTCACCGCCGTGACCGCGATCGTCGACGCCGCCGTCCAGGGCCTGGACCGGGGTGCGGCCGAGCTGCCGCTGCTGGCGGCCGCGGCGAAGGTGCGCGCCGGTGCCGCGGTGGAGGTCGTGGCCCGGCTGGCCCACCAGGTGCACGGCGCCATCGGCTTCACCCAGGAGCACAAGCTGCACCACCTCACCCGCCGCTGCTGGTCCTGGCGCGACGAGGCCGGCGGCGAGGCCACCTGGGCACCGGTGCTCGGCGCCGGGCTGGTCGCCGGCGGCGGCGACCAGCTCTGGGCGACCCTCACCCGGCTGGGCTGAGCGGGGCGCACCGCTGCTGATCGGCCGCACTCTGCGGGCGGGTTCCCCACTTTGCGGGCGCGATCCCGCCCGCAGAGTGGGGAAACCACGCGCAGAGTGCCCGTCGCACGGCCGCCCCCCCGGAGCCCCCGCGCCCGGCGCGCTCAGGCCATCTCGGGGACGCGCAGGTGGGCCACGGCCAGCTCGAACTCGGCCATGTCGGTGATGCTGACCTCCATCGCGGAGACGAAGGTGTCGCGCATCCGCCGGGCGTCCTCGCGGCTGGCCTCCATCGCCTCGCGGGTGTCGAAGGTGACCGCGGACGCCGCACGACCCCTCTCCCGGTCCAGCATGAGGCTGACGCTGCAGAAGCCCGGCATCTCCTCGAACTGCGGGACGAGCGTCGTCCGGTAGGCGTCGAGCACCCGGTCGACGTGGTCGACGTCCGCCTTGCTCCACACCACCCGGGTGCAGGCGCCCTCAGGCGCCTCGTGCCGGCGGTGCATGACGGCGATCTCCCATTCCTGCACCTCCATCGGGCCGGTGCTCCCCATGACGTCGCGTGCCTGCTCGCGCATGGCCATCACGCCCTCGCGGCTGGCCGCCGCCGCCGCCTCGTCCTCCCACGCCGTGGTGACGATGCCGCGTCCGGACGCCCGGTCGATCAGCATCGACAGGCCCACGCAGCCGTCCATGTCCATGACCGCGGGCATCACCGTGTCCCGGATGTACTCGATGGCCCGGTCCACTCGCTGCGGGTCGCCCGTCACCGTCGTCGTGCGTGCGTACATGCCGCTCCTCCTCACGGGCCGGCGGCACCCGTGCGGCACCGCCGCGCGGCCCACCGTCCTCGCGCTGCGCAGAGGCGGACAGGGACCTACGTCACCGTGTCGACCTGTCGCCTCGTCGACGGGACGACGTGTCGCCTCCGTCAGCCCCGCAGGTCCGCCCCGGAGACGTCGAGCCGCAGGTCGGCGCGCTCGGCGGTGGCCGCGACGAGCCGTGCGTTGGGCTCGTCGACGGCGTCGACCCAGGCGCGCGCGGCGTCCGGGGCCTTGCCGAAGCGGACGTGCCGGTCGAGCAGCCGGGCGCGGCGGGTGTCGTCGTCCAGCCCGACGTACCAGACCTCGTCGAACTCCGCCCACACCGTCGGCCAGGGTGGCTCGGGGAGCAGCAGGTAGTTGCCCTCGGAGACGACGACGCGAGTACCCGGCGGCACCGCGATGCTGCCCGCGACCGGCTGCTCGAGGTCGCGCTCGAAGGCCGGCGCGTACACCGTCGTCTCCTGCTCGGCGCGCAGGCGGCGCAGCAGGGCGAGGTAGCCGTGCCCGTCGAAGGTGTCGGCGGCACCCTTGCGGTCGCGGCGCCCCAGGGCGTCGAGGACGGCGTCGGCGAGGTGGAAGCCGTCCATCGGGACGCCGACGGCCGGCAGGCGGCGGGCGTTCAGCCGGTCGACCAGCCAGTTCGCCAGCGTGGACTTGCCGGCGGCCGGCGCCCCGGCGATGCCCAGCAGCAGCCGCGGACGCCGCTTCGCGAGGGCGACCACGCGGTCGACCAGGTCGTCGGGTGCCGGGGACGCTGCGGAAGGGGTCACGCAGGGCAGCATGCAGGGGTGAGCGCTGACCGGCACGGACACACCCACCGCCTCGACCTCCTCGACGCCACGGTCCGCGAGTGGGAGGCGACCGTCGCCGCGGTGGACCCCGAGCGGGGCGTCGTCCTGGACCGGTCGGCGTTCTACCCCGGCGGCGGCGGGCAGCCACCGGACGAGGGGGTGCTGCTGTGGGGCGGGGTGCGGACCCGCATCGTCGGCACCCGCGGCGGCGACGAGCTGTACCTGGTGCCGGCCGAGGGGGACCCGGTGCCGCCGGTCGGGACCGCGGTGCGGGGCGCGCTCGACGACGAGCGGCGGACGGCGCTCATGCGCACGCACTCGGGACTGCACGTGCTCACCGGCGTCGTCTTCCGGGACTTCGGCGCGCTGGTGACCGGCGGCAACATGGAGCCGCTGAGCGCGCGGATGGACTTCGACCTGGCCGAGGTCCCGGCGGACTTCAAGGAGCGGGTGGCCGAGGCGGTCAACGCCGAGATCGCCGCCGACCGGCCGATCGAGGTGCGCACCCTGCCCCGGGACGAGGCGTTCGCGATCCCCGACATCATCCGGACGGCGACCAACCTGCTGCCGCCGGACATCGAGGTGGTGCGGATCGTCGACATCGTCGGGCTCGACACCCAGGCCGACGGCGGGACGCACGTCGCGTCGACGGCGATGGTGGGCCGCGTCGAGGTGACCAAGATGGAGAACAAGGGCCGCGGGTTCCGGCGACTGCGGGTGCGGATCGTCTGAGTTCAGGAGACGGCCGTCTCCCGTGCATGACCGCCGTCCGGGTGGGGAACGACAGGCCCGATATCCGGGACCCGGCTCCGCCGCACAGGACGCGTGCGTCCGGTGCCCGCGGCTGCCCGCGCGTCCGACGCCCCGGCCGGTCGGCTGGACCCGTGGCTGATCCGCCTGCTGCTGCTCGTCGGGTTCCTGGGTGCCTGCGTCGTGGCCGCGGTGGGTCTCGCCTCGACCGCGCGGGCCGACCTCCTACCGCCCGAGCCGCTCGCCCCCGTGGTCGGGCAGGTCGTGGAGCCGGTGGTCGAGCCGGCCGCGTCCCCCGTGGTCGAGCAGGTCGTGGAGCCGGTGGCCGAAGCCGCGCCCGCCGTGGCGGAGCCGGTCGAGCAGGTCGTGGAGCCGGTGGTCGAGCCGGCCGCGTCCCCCGTGGTCGAGCAGGTCGTGGAGCCGGTGGCCGAAGCCGCGCCCGCCGTGGCGGAGCCGGTCGAGCAGGTCGTGGAGCCGGTGGTCGAGGCTGCGCCTGCCGTGGTCGAGCCGGTCGGGCAGGTCGTGGAGCCGGTGGTCGAGGCTGCGCCTGCCGTGGTCGAGCCGGTCGGGCAGGTCGTGGAGCCTGTGGTCGAGCGGGCCGCGTCCCCCGTGGTCGGGCAGGTCGTGGAGCCGGTGGTCGAGGCTGCGCCTGCCGTGGTCGAGCCGGTCGGGCAGGTCGTGGAGCCGGTGGTCGAGGCCGCGCCCGCCGTGGTCGGGCAGGTCGTGGAGCCGGTGGTCGAGGCCGCGCCCGCCGTGGTCGGGCAGGTCGTGGAGCCGGTGGTCGAGGCGGCTCCGGCGGTCGTGGAGACGGTCGTCCAACCGGTGGTCGAGGTGGCTGCCCCGGCGTTGTCTTCCGTCGTGGGGACGGTCGAGCCGGTGGTCGGGACCGTTGAGGCGATCGCCGAGCCGGTGGTGGAGACGGTGGTAGAGACGGCGGTCCCGGTCGTGGAGCCGGTGGTCGAGACGGTCGGTGCGGTGGTCGAGGCCGCCGCCCCGGCGCTGTCTCCCGTCGTCGAGGTGCTCGAGCCCGTGGTCGAGGTCGTCGCGCCCGTGGTCGGTGTCGTCGCGCCCGTCCTCGGTCCGGTGGTGGAGGCCGCCGCCCCGGCCCTGTCTGTCGTTGTCGAGGTGCTCGAGCCGGTGACCGCTCCCGTCGTCCCGCCGGTCACGGAGGTCCTGGCGCCGGTGCTGCAGCCCGTCGTCGCGCCTGTGGTCGGTGTCGCCGAGCCCGTCCTCGGCCCGGTGGTCGAGGTCCTGACCCCCGCGGTCGACGTGATCGAGCCGGTGATCGCTCCCGTCGTCCCGCCGGTCACGGAGGTCTTGGCGCCGGTGCTGCAGCCCGTTGTCGCGCCTGTGGTCGGTGTCGCCGAGCCCGTCCTCGGCCCGGTGGTCGAGGTCCTGACCCCCGCGGTCGACGTGATCGAGCCGGTGATCGCTCCCGTCGTCCCGCCGGTCACGGAGGTCTTGGCGCCGGTGCTGCAGCCCGTCGTCGCGCCTGTGGTCGGTGTCGCCGAGCCCGTCCTCGGCCCGGTGGTCGAGGTCCTGACCCCCGCGGTCGACGTGCTCGGCCCGGTGATCGCTCCCGTCGTCCCGCCGGTCACGGAGGTCTTGGCGCCGGTGCTGCAGCCCGTCGTCGCCGCCGTCGTCGGGCCGGTCCTGCCGGTGCCGGGCACCCCGGTCTCCGGCGGGGCCGCGGTCGCCTCGGACGCCACCTCGGCCGCGACGGTGGCCGTCCCCGTCCAGGCCCCGCAGGAGCCCACGACCCCGACGACCGCCGAGGCCCCCGGCCTGCTGCCCCTCGCGGCCACCGGTGCGCCCGCCGGCCGGCAGGCGCCCGCCGACCGCCCGACCGCCTCCTCCCCGCCGGCCGGCGCCGTCGTGGCGCCGCAGACGGGTACCCCGGACGCCCCGCGCCCGCCGGTCCCGGCGCCCGCGCCGTCGTCCTCGACGACCTCGTCGTCCTCCTCACCGTTCGCGTCCCCTGACGCGGCTCCGGTGCCCGTCCTCCCCCTGCCGGAGGGCGGCGCCCCGACCGTCGACACCTCGCCGGCCGGCGCGGCCGCCGGGGTCCTCGACGGCCCGGGCACCTCGCCCGACTGACCCTCCTCCCGGCCGCGCCCGGCCTGCCCGCTGACCGCGGGCCCGCCGGTGGCACGCGGCCAGAAGGAGCGCGGACTGCGCGCTCCGGAGGAGGACCTCGCACGACGCTTCCCGCGTGACCGGCCGCCCGCGGCCGCCCGGTTCCGGACGTCGGCTCTCCTCCGGAAGCGACGCACCGGCCGGCCGCTGACACCGGTCGTGCCCCGGTCGGCCCCTCGGGCGGGCCCGGGTACGAGGCGGGGAGGTAACGGGGGCTGGAGTCACGCACCACGGACGACGCGGCGTCCCAGTCACTCCCGGCCTCCCCGCCCCGGCCGGACCCCGTGCGTGCCGCCCCGGGCAGCGTTTGTCCGGGGCGGCACGCACCACCTGGCCCCGGATCTGCTCGTCGGCCGGGCACGCCGAGCAGTCGGGGCGGGATCCGAGGCCCCGGGCAGGGGCGCCGCGGATCAGCGGTGGGCGATGCCCCCCGGCCCGTGCTCGACCGGGATCTCCTCGCCGGCGGCGACCGGCCCCGGCGGTGTGCCGTCGCCGAACGGGGACCCGCCGAGCTCCTCGCGACCGTGCGGGGTCAGCCAGTTCGACGTGTCCGGACCCATCGGGATGACCTGGGTCGGGTTGATGTCGGCGTGGACGACGTAATAGTGCTCCTTGATCTGCGGGAAGTCGGTGGTGTCGCCGAAGCCCGGGGTCTGGAACAGGTCGCGCGCGTACGCCCACAGCACCGGCATCTCCGACAGCTTCTGCCGGTTGCACTTGAAGTGGCCGTGGTAGACGGGGTCGAAGCGGGCCAGCGTGGTGAACAGCCGGACGTCGGCCTCGGTGATGGTGTCGCCCATCAGGTAACGGCGGTCGGCCAGCCGCTCCGACAGCCAGTCCAGCGCGGCGAACAGCCGCGTGTACGCCTTGTCGTACGCGCGCTGCGAGCCGGCGAAGCCGCAGCGGTACACCCCGTTGTTGACCTCGGTGTAGACCCGCTCCATGACCTCGTCCATCTCGTCCCGGAGGTGCTCGGGGTAGAGGTCGGGGGCGCCGTCGCGGTGGTAGGCCGTCCACTGCGTGGACAGGTCGAGGGTGATCTGCGCGAAGTCGTTGGTGACCACGGCCTTGGTCGGGACGTCGACCATCGCCGGCACCGTGATGCCGCGCGGGTACTCCGGGTCGCGGGCGAGGAACGCCTCCTGCAGCCGCTCGTAGCCCAGCACCGGGTCGCGCCCGCCGGGGTCGAGGTCGAACGTCCAGCTGCGCTCGTCGTGCACCGGGCCGCAGATGCCCATCGACAGCACCGGCTCCAGGCCCAGCAGCCGCCGCACGATCGCCGAGCGGTTCGCCCACGGGCAGGCGCGCGCGATCACCAGCCGGTAGCGCCCCGGTTCGACCTTCCACCCGCTGGACCCGTCGGCGGAGATCCGGTCGGGGAGGTAGTTGGAGTCGCGGGAGTACTCCTGGCCCTGCTCGACGTATCCGGACCCGGTGGTGTCGTCGCTCACCGCCCCAGCTTGGTGGAGACGGCGCCGCCGCGCTCGTGGTGACCCCGAGACGGACGGCGGACGACGCCACGGTGCGGGGCGGGGGACCCCCGGCCGTGCGCCGCGGTCGGGCCGGGCCCGGTGCTCAGCCGAGCCGCGTGATCGTGGCGTCGTCCCGGACGCCGCCGTGCCAGCGGTCCAGCACCTCGCCGAACACCGCGGCCTCGGGCTCGGCGCGCTCGAACAGCGTCATCGAGGAGCGCAGCTTCACCGCGTCGACCGGGCCGAGCACGCGGGCGGGGTCGGCCGGCCCCAGGTCGACCAGCGCCTGCGCGCACTCCACAAGGCGCGGCCCCAGCACCGGGTGGTCCAGGTAGGCCTGCGCCTCGGGCAGCCCGGAGATCGCGTAGCGCTGCGCCGTCGGGCTGCGCCCCAGCCCGGCCACCTGCGGGAAGACGAACCACATCCAGTGCCCGCGCTTGGCGCCCGCACGCAGCTCGGCCAGGGCCTGCTCGTACGTACCGGCCTGGGCGTCGACGAAGCGCTGCAGGTCGAAGGGGTCGCTGATGGCTCTACCTTCCCTTCGCACGGTGGATCCCGGCAGGGAGCGCTTGCGTCGCTTGTCCCGCGAGGACTGAGGTGAGACGGCGCCCCTGCC
>NZ_JBJNRJ010000004.1:0-40936 GCF_046233715.1 Trujillonella humicola
CCCCCCCCCCCCCCCCCCCCCCCCCCCCCCCCCCCCCCCCCCCCCCCCCCCCCCCCCCCCCCCCCCCCCCCCCCCCCCCCCCCCCCCCCCCCCCCCGCTAGAGGGAGGCGCGGACGGCCTGGGCCCAGCCCTCGCCCATGGGGGCGCCGGTCACCGCGGCGTTGGGGACGGCGGCCAGCCGGTCGGCCATCCCGTCGACGGCGGCACCGTTCGCGGTGATCCACAACCGGCCGACCGCCGGCGCCATCTCGAGGTCGCTCACGCTGTCGCCGATCGCCACGGCGTCGGACGGGTCGAGGCCGCGCCGCTGCAGGTCCCAGGCGATCGCCAGGCCCTTGGAGATGCCGCGGGGCATGAGGTGGTAGACGCGCGGCGGCATCGCCTCCGGGGCCAGCGTCATGCGGGACGTCGAGGTGATCGACCCGTTGTCGTTGAGCGTGAGCCAGCCGAAGCCGCGGCCGGCGAGGTCGGCGTCCACCTCGAGCGGGTCGACCCGGCCGCGCAGCAGCGCGTCGGTCTGGTGCGTCGTGTGCCAGGGGTCGTGCCACTCCAGCCGGCCGGGGTGCCGCGCGATGAGGTCCTCCACGACGCCGGCCTCGGCCATCACGTCCATCGGCGTCCGGCCGTCGTGCTCTGCGGGCAGGTCGCCGGTCAGCCGGTGGGTGGCGCGACCGCCGTCCCAGCTCACGACCGAGCCGAGCTCGGCGACGGCGCCGTCGGCGGCGAAGATCCGCGCGGCCTCGACCACCTGCTCGAAGGTGCGCCCGCTGACCAGGACCAGCGCGACCCCGGCGCGGTGCAGGTCCAGCAGCGCGGCCGCCGGGTCGGCGGTGAGGTCCCGGCCGGACGTGTGCCAGAAGGAGCCGCGCGGGCCCACCATCGTGCCGTCGAGGTCGGTGTAGACGATGCGCGTGGCCACCCGCGCAGTCTGGCCGTGCACGGGCAACGCGACCCCGCCGGGTAGGGTGACGGGCGTTCCACTCATCCAGAGGGGCAGAGGGACACGGCCCGACGAAGCCCCGGCAACCGCCGTCCGCGCGTCCGCGTGGCGGCAGGTGCCAATTCCGTCCCGCGCGGCTCGACGGCCCGACGCGGGGAAGATGAGGAGGTAGTCGTCGCATGACCCTGACCGCTCCCGGTTCTGTGCAGGCCGACCCGTCCGCCGGTGGCCCGGTCCCCCCGTGTCCGGCGCGGGGCCTGGTCTGCCGCAACTGCGGCGCCACCTTCGGGCTGATCGCCGAGCACGCCTGCGCCCAGTGCTTCGGCCCGCTGGAGGTCGACTACGACCCCGAGCTGATGCGGGCGGTGACCCGGCAGCAGATCGAGGCCGGCCCGCAGAACATCTGGCGCTACGCCGCGCTGCTGCCCGTGGGCCAGGACCCGGCCGACCGGGTCTCGCTCGACCCCGGCATGACCCCGCTGGTGCGTGCCGACCGGCTCGCCGCGGAGCTGGGCCTCACCGGCGGCCTGTGGGTCAAGGACGACTCGGCGAACCCCACGCACTCGTTCAAGGACCGCGTGGTGAGCCTGGCGGCCACCGCCGCCAAGGGGCTGGGCTACGCGAAGATCGCGGCGGCCTCCACCGGCAACCTGGCCAACTCGGTCGCCGCGCACGCCGCCCGCGTCGGGCTGCCGTCCTACGTCTTCATCCCGGCCGACCTCGAGCCGGGCAAGGTCGTGCAGTCGGCCGTCTACGGCCAGACGCTGGTCGCCGTCGACGGCTCCTACGACGACGTCAACCGGCTCACCAGCGAGCTCGCCGAGACCGACGAGTTCGAGGACACCGCCTTCGTCAACCAGAACGTCCGGCCCTACTACGCCGAGGGCTCGAAGACGATGGGCTACGAGATCGCCGAGCAGCTCGGCTGGCGCATCCCGGCGCAGGTCGTCATCCCGATGGCGTCGGGGTCGCTGCTGACCAAGGTGGACAAGGCCTTCCGCGAGCTCGCCGCCGCCGGCATCGTCGAGGACTCGGACTGGACGGTCTTCGGCGCCCAGTCGGCCGGCTGCGACCCGATCGCCACCGCGTTCGACAACGGCTGGGACGTGGTCAAGCCGGTCAAGCCGACCGGCATCGCGAAGTCGCTGAACATCGGTAACCCCGCCGACGGTCCGTACGCGCTCGACGCCATCCGCCGCACCGGTGGCTCGGTCGGACGGGTCGGCGACGACGAGATCGTGCAGGGCATCCGCGACCTGGCCCGCACCACCGGGGTGTTCGCCGAGACCGCGGGCGGGGTGACCGTCGCCGTCCTGAGGCAACTGGTCGCCGACGGCCGGCTGGACCCGGCGAAGGAGACCGTCGTCCTCAACACCGGCGAGGGGCTCAAGACCCTCGACCCGCTCGAGCCGGTCGTCGGTCCCACGCATCGGGTCGAGCCGTCGCTGCGGTCGGTCCGGTCGGCGGGCCTCATCGCCTGAAGGGCTGCTCCGTCGCCCGACCGGGTGGCGGAACGAGGTCGTCCGTCACGATGCGCTGACGTCGCGTGCCGGACCGATGTGTCCGATCTCTCTTTGTTGTAGCTTCTCGCGCGGTTCGAGTTCCACGCACGTGTCCGACGGGCGGAAGAGCGAGTAACCCGGGTCCCGGCATCCACGGGAACCGTCCGCACGCACGAACGTGGGAGCACACGTGGCACAGGGCACCGTGAAGTGGTTCAACGCCGAGAAGGGCTTCGGCTTCATCGCCGTCGACGGCGGCCAGGACGTCTTCGTCCACTACTCGGCCATCCAGATGGACGGCTACAAGAGCCTCGACGAGGGCCAGCGGGTCACCTTCGAGGTAGTCCAGGGCGAGAAGGGCCCGCAGGCCGACGGCGTCCGCGTCGCCTGATCCCTCTGCGGAGGCCCGGTCCCCGTTCGCGGGGGCCGGGCCTCTGGCGTGTCGGGGTGGGGCTCCCGCGGCCCGCTCTGCGGGCGGTTTCCCCACGATGCGGGCGCGATCCGGCCCGGACCGTGCCGAAGCAGCCCGCAGAGTGCCGGCCGGGAACAGCGGCTGCACGGCCCCCGTTCTTGCACTCGGCAGGTGCGAGTGCCAGACTTCGGGTTGGCACTCGACAGTGCCGAGTGCCAATCAGGTCGGAACGGTGAGGCACTGGAGCGCGGGCCGACGGAGCGCCCGCCGCGCTGGTGTCGTCCGTCGCGGGCGCCGAACCCGGCCGTGCAGCGATCCATGCATGGAGGACATCACCACATGGCCAAGATGATCGCCTTCGAGGAAGAGGCGCGCCGCGGCCTCGAGCGGGGCATGAACACCCTCGCCGACGCCGTCAAGGTGACGCTCGGCCCCAAGGGCCGCAACGTCGTCCTCGAGAAGAAGTGGGGCGCCCCCACGATCACCAACGACGGTGTGAGCATCGCCAAGGAGATCGAGCTCGAGGACCCCTGGGAGAAGATCGGCGCCGAGCTGGTCAAGGAGGTCGCCAAGAAGACCGACGACGTCGCGGGTGACGGCACCACCACCGCCACCGTGCTCGCCCAGGCGCTCGTCCGCGAGGGTCTGCGCAACGTCGCCGCCGGCGCCAACCCGATGGCCCTCAAGAAGGGCATCGAGAAGGCCGTCGCCTCGGTCACCGAGTACCTCCTCTCGACCGCCAAGGACGTCGAGACCAAGGAGCAGATCGCCGCCACCGCGTCGATCTCCGCCGCCGACCCGGCCATCGGCGAGCTCATCGCCGAGGCGATGGACAAGGTCGGCAAGGAAGGCGTCATCACCGTCGAGGAGAGCAACACCTTCGGCCTCGAGCTCGAGCTCACCGAGGGCATGCGCTTCGACAAGGGCTACATCTCGCCCTACTTCGTGACCGACACCGAGCGCATGGAGGCCGTCCTCGACGACCCGTACGTGCTCGTCGTCAACTCGAAGATCAGCTCGGTCAAGGACCTGCTCCCGCTGCTGGAGAAGGTCATGCAGTCGGGCAAGCCGCTGGCCATCATCGCCGAGGACGTCGAGGGCGAGGCCCTGGCGACCCTGGTGGTCAACAAGATCCGCGGGACCTTCAAGTCCGTCGCGGTGAAGGCCCCCGGCTTCGGTGACCGCCGCAAGGCCATGCTGGCCGACATCGCCATCCTCACCGGTGGCCAGGTCATCAGCGAGGAGGTCGGCCTCAAGCTCGAGAACGCCGGCGTGGACCTCCTGGGCCACGCCCGCAAGGTCGTCGTCACCAAGGACGAGACGACGATCGTCGAGGGCGCCGGGGACAGCGACCAGATCGCCGGCCGGGTGAACCAGATCCGCGCCGAGATCGAGAAGTCGGACTCCGACTACGACCGCGAGAAGCTGCAGGAGCGCCTGGCCAAGCTGGCCGGTGGCGTCGCCGTCATCAAGGCCGGCGCCGCGACCGAGGTCGAGCTCAAGGAGCGCAAGCACCGCATCGAGGACGCGGTGCGCAACGCCAAGGCCGCCGTCGAGGAGGGCATCGTCGCCGGTGGTGGCGTCGCCCTGGCGCAGGCCACCGCGGTCGCGTTCGAGAAGCTCGAGCTCGAGGGCGACGAGGCGACCGGTGCCAACATCGTGCGCGTCGCGCTCGAGGCGCCGCTGAAGCAGATCGCCATCAACGCCGGCCTCGAGGGTGGCGTCGTGGCGGAGAAGGTCCGCAACTCCGACACCGGGCACGGCCTCAACGCCGCCACCGGCGAGTACGTGGACCTGGTCGGCGCCGGCATCATCGACCCGGCCAAGGTCACCCGCTCGGCGCTGCAGAACGCCGCCTCCATCGCGGCGCTCTTCCTCACCACCGAGGCCGTCATCGCCGACAAGCCGGAGAAGGCCGCCCCGGCCATGCCCGGTGGCGACGGCGGCATGGGCGGCATGGACTTCTGAGTCCCGCCTAAGTGCTGCCCTCGGTGGCACCAGCACGTCCCGGCAGGGGCGGTCCGCTTCGGCGGGCCGCCCCTGTCGGCTGTCTGGACCCCGACGGGCTGCCGGAGCGATGTCGCGGGACCGGCCATCCTGCGCGCCGTCGTGGCCGTCCGCGGGACAACGCTCGCGTTCCCCGGGCCGTCGGCGAGTCACTCGGGTGGGGTGGACAGCGGCACCCGCCCCTGGAGGCCGAGGCCTCGTGCCCCGGTCGGGGCGCCCGACGACACGAGTCGTCCGGCTCATGTCGACGCGGCGTGACCGGGCGACAGGACGTGAAACGGGCCGAGGGCCCTCGCCTGGCTGGCCTGTTCGGCTTTTAGTGCTGATGTAGGGGCACATTGTCCGACCCCCTCGGTATGCTCACACAGAGCGACCGAGGGGGTCGGTCTCTGTCACGGGGGTGTTCTTGGCGGATCACACGGTTGCGTGCGCTCGCGACGGCCACGCCGAGTTCCGCGTGGTGAAGAAGGGCCAGCGCGCTGGGGCGCAGCGGTTTGCCTGCGTCGCGCCGGACGGCAGCACCCACATGTTCGCCGTTCCGCTGGACGAGCCGGCCTCGCGTGACCGGCGGCGCAAGCACACCGTCAACTGCCCGACGCCGAGCCACGCCGACAGCCGGGTGCGCTACAAGGGCAAGCGCATCAGCGCCAAGGGGCTGTGGCACCGGTACGTCTGCGTACGGCCGAACGGCTCACAGCACGGGTTCAGCCTGCTCGTTTCGGCGTCCGGCTCGGTTGTCCCGTCGGTGGTTCCACCGCCGGCGTGCCCGGAGCACAAGGGCAGCTCGGTGGTCCGCAACGGGAGCTTCGGCAAGGGGGCCAAGCGCCGGCAGCGGTACCGCTGCGTGCCGGACGACCCCAAGCTGACGCACTACTTCACGCCGCCGCTGTCACGGGAGACGGTGGACCTGGGTGAGGACGCCTGCGCGACCTGCGACGAGCTGCTGTCGCCGCACCGCGGCCCGCTGACCGCCGCGCGGCACACGCCGTGGACGCTGAAGACGATCGTGCAGGCGCTCAACGACCTGTCCCTGGGCGCGAGCTACGCGAGCGTGTCGGTGGCGATGCGCGCCAGCCGCGACGCGGTCGCGGAGCACCTGGCGAACGCGCACGGCATCCAGCTGGCTGCGCCGGCGGGTAGCCCGGAGACCCGGTCCGGCTCGTGGACCCGCCGAGAGGGGCAGACGGCCTGGCACCTGGCCGCCGACCTGGTCGAGCAGTACGCGCCGTTGCTGTTCGGTGAGGTGAGCCAGCGGCTGGTCGCCCGCGAGCAGCGGCTGCGCGCCGCGAACGATGAGAAGCTGGCCGCCGACCCCGACGCGCCGCTCGCCGAGCCGCTGGTCTACATGCTCGACGAGCTGCCGGTGTCCTTCCGTCGCCGCACCCAGGGCGGCCGGTTGCAGCAGAGCTCGTGGAGCCTGCTGGTGGTCGTGGAGGTGCGCTGGCGGCCCGCGCCCGACCCGATGTCCTGGCCGCGCCGGGAGGCGCGGCTGCGGCTGGTACGCGCGTACCCCCGTGCCAATGCCGACGCGTGGAGGCTGGTGCTGGCCGAGCTGCCGGTGCGGCCGGACTTCATCGTCGCCGACTGCGCCGACGCCATCACCAACGCGGTCACGCAGCACTACGGGGCCAACGCCGTCGGGCTCATCCCGAGCCTGTTCCACGTCCACCGCAACATCCGGGCCGCGCTGATGCAGTTGGCCGGCACCACGGCCACCGTGGGCGACCGCAAGTCGCTGGTCGGCCCGCTGGCCAAGCACCTGGATCTGCTCACCCGCGACGAGCTGCTCGGCTTCGATGCTGACCGGTGGAAGGTCTGGTGGGACGAGCTGGTGGACCTCGTCGCGCAGCTGCCAGCTCCGACCTCCGGGGTGGTCGCGCAGCGCGGGGAGTACGAGGGCCGCATCGCGGCGGCGCTGCCGCTGCTGCGCAGCCACCCGCACCTGCCCGCGTCGAACGCGGCCGTGGAGATCCAGCACCGCAAGGCGTTGGAGCCGTTCCTTCTCAACCGCCGGCACCTGTACCGCAACCTGGCCCGCACGAACTTCCTGTGCGACCTTGCGGTCTGCCGCAGCCAGGGCGCGTTCACCGACCTGGACGCGGTCGCCAAGAAGATCCGCAAGGCCAACGAGGCCGCCCGCGGCTGGGCGCCCGCGCCCCGTCAGCTGGCCGACACGCAGCCACGGGTGCTCACCGCCGCCGGCAAGCCGGTCGCCACCTACTCGTCGCTGCTCAACCCGCTGCTGGTGGCCGCGCTGGCCAAGCAGCGGCTCGCGGGCACGGCGACCCCGCAGCCGTCCGGGAGCGTGCCGACACCGAGGTCGCCGTCTGGCAGCACGCCGTCGAAGAAGCTGACCGGAGGCGCGTCGTGAGGCTCACTGAGGCGCAGCACGACGCCTTCCGGCTGCTCACCCGGCGGCCGTTCCTCGTGCTCGACACCGAGTACACGCCCGATCCCGACGGCGACGGCAACCGGATCATCTCCATCGCCGTCGTCCCGGTCGTCAGCGGCCGCCGGGAGGCCCGCCGCGAGCTGTACCGGGAGATGGACCCCGGCGTGCCCATCCACCCGCGCACGACCGCCGTGCACGGATTCACCGACGCCGATGTGGCCGGCAAGCGCGGCTTCGCCTGGTACGCGCCGGCCATCCTCGCCGCGCTGTCCGAGCCGGACGCTGTCGTCGTCGGGCACACCAGCGCCGACGTGCGCGCGCTGCTGTCGGAGATGGAGCGCCTCGGCGGTGCGACCGCCGAGGGCGTCGCCCTTCCCGAGCGGCCGTTCATCGACACCAGCACGCTGCCCCGCCTGCTGCGCTACCCCGGTGTGAGCAACCGCGGCCCGGTCAGTCTGAGCGCGCTGTGCCAGCTGACCGGCGTCGCCAACGCCAAGCCGCACGACGCCCGCCACGACGCCCGCGCGGCCGCCGACGCGCTGCTCGAGCTGCTCGCGCACACCGCCCGCGAGGGCACCTACCTCACGCTCGAGGACCTGCTCCGCGACCACGACCAGGGCACCACCCGCGATCCACGCGGCCCGGCCTACATCCGCTCGTCCCGGCCGACCGACCCGGTGCTGCCGGCCGAACACCTGGCCCGCCACGGCAGCCCGCTGACCCACGCCGCCGACGGTGCCGAGCTGGCCGCCTGGGTGGAGCTGGCCGTCGAGTGCGCGACGCTGCGCTGCCCCTACCTGCGCGACGAGGCCCGGGTCGCCGCCGAGGCCAACGGCGTCGCCCTGCTCGACCCGCTCATCGACGCGCTGCCCGGCCTCACCCAGCCCGGCCAGGCCGGCACGCTCCTCGGGGCCGTGCAGGAGTTCCTCGCGCCGCCCGCCGGTACGCCGACCCTGGCCCACACGCGGGCGCTGCGCTGGTGGGCGAAGGTCCGGCCGCAGATCCAGGCCAGCCCGGCCTGCGCCGACCGGGACGGCTGCCCGCACTGCCGCGAGTTCGAGCCGTGCCCGCGCGACACCCTCTACCAGCCGGTCGCCCGCATCGCCACGCTCGGCGAGCGGGGCACGCTGGACCGGACCGCCATCCACGACCGCCTGTTCGGGCAGCGGCCCGACCGCCGCATCAACAAGTGGCCGGCCAGGCACCCCGAGGTCGCCGCCTACATGGCCTGGCTGGTCATCGCGTGGGAGGAGGAGCAGGGCAGCGCCGCCCCGGCCGCCGAGCACCTGGCCGCGGCGATGGACAAGGACCTGCACCTGGTCGAGCCGCGGCTCGCGCTGATGGCCTGCGAGTTCTTCGCCTCCACCGGCGACCTCGACGGTGCGGAGGCCGTCGCCGAGGCCGTCCTCGCCGGTCGCACCACAGACGAGGGGTACACCGACCTGGCCACCTGGCTGACCTGGAACCGGCAGGCGCTCGCCGCCGCCACCCGCAAGGCCGCCCCGCGCGTCATCAGCAACGAACGGCTCGCCCGGCCCGAGGGGCGGGTCAACCCCAACCCGTACTCACTCGCGTAGACCCCGACCGCGGCCGCGCCCCCGCGGCAGCTTGGCAGCCGCCGGGCCGACCGGCCACGATGAACGCATGTTCGCGCTCCCGGCCGTCTTCGCCGCGCTCCCTGGCCTGCGGCGGTGCGGCTGCTGCGGCGGCGTGTTCCCCCAGGGACGGGTGCGGCCCCTGGCCGCAACCCCCGGCGCGGCCATCTGCCGCGACTGTGCCCGGGCGGCCGCCGCGCACCCTGGGGGAAGACGACGGTGAGACCGGAGGTTGCCCCAAGCGTGGACGTCAAGGTGCTGTTCTTCGACGGGTGCCCGAACTGGGAGGTGGCCGACGCGCGGCTGCGGGAGGCGCTGAAGCAGGCCGGCCGCAGTGACGTGCGCGTGGAGCACCACCGGGTCACCACCCCGGAGGAGGCCGAGGCCGTCCGGTTCCGGGGCTCACCCACGATCCTGGTGAACGGGCAAGACCCGTTCGCCGACCCCGACGCGCCCGTCGGCCTGTCCTGTCGGGTCTACCGGACCGACGCGGGGCTGGCCGGCGCGCCGACCGTCGAGCAGCTGCTCACCGTCCTGCGATGAGGCTGCCCGGCCGCCGCCGGCCGCAAGACCCGACCGACACGCGGTCCTGCCGCTGCTGCGGCCGGAACCTTCCCGCCACAGCCGTCACCGAACTCGGCAGCACCCCCGGGGTCTACATCTGCCGCCGCTGCGCCCTGTGGGCCGCGGCCCGCATCGGCCGCCGGTAGAGGGCCGCTCTCCCCGGCACACGCCCGCTCGCCGCCCCTGAACGCCGCGCCTCGGCGCGCCTGCCGCGGCCGTCGCCCCCGCGCTCCTACCGTGCCTACACAGAGCCGGTCCCCGCCTCGCCGGTAGGCGAGGCGGGGACCAGTGTTGTCACGAGGCACCGATGTGCCCCAAGCGCCCGCACTAAAAGCCGAACAGGCCTGGCTGGCGAGGGCCCTCGGTGTGTTCGGTTCGGCGATCCGGGAGCAGGTCCTCCCGGCACCGTGACGGTCAGCGCACCCGCTGGATGCTCGTCACGATGCGGCCGCCGGAGGTGGAAACCACCTCGATCTGGTTGTTCGCGGTGGGCGAGACGTTGGTGTTTCGCTGGTTGAAGCTCCACGCTCCGTCCGCGCCGACCGCCGCCGTACCGATCAGCTGACCCCGGCTGGTCCCGTTCCAGACGTACAGGGTCACCGAGTTGGCGGTGGTGTCCAGAGCGCTGCCCTGGACCCGCCACTCCGTACGGTTCGCCCGGAACTCGGCTCGGGAGACGGTCACGACGTCGTTCGGCGTCACCGTCGCAGCGACTCCGAGCCCGTTGATGCTTTCGGGGCCGACCAGCGAGCCGGACTTCGCGAAGACCACGACGGTGTAGGCGATGCCATTGCGGAGCCCTCCGATGGTCCCCGTGGTGACCGCACCCACCGAGGTCGTCACGGCCGGCTGGCCGTCGGAGGGGGTGGCCACGAGGTCGTAGCCGGTCACCGGGCTGGCGTCGTTCCCCGGGGTCGCCGCCAGCCACTCGACCGCGATGGACTCGTGGCCGGACGCCGTGCGGGTCACCCGTGCGGCCCCCGGCGCGACGGCGGTCGGCGTGGTCACCTCGGCGGTGGCCGCAGCCGGCGTGCGCGTGTCGCCCTGGATGGCGGTGACCGCCGCGGTGTATGTGGCGCCTGCGGTCAGCCCGGTGAAGGTCGCCGTGGTGTCGGTGACTGTCTGATGCTCAGAGGGGGCACCCGGTCCGGTCAGGCTCACCTCGTAGGAGGTGGCGCCGGCCGCGGCCGTCCAGGTGACGACGACCGAGTCGACCGTCGGAGCCGTGGCGGCCACGTTGGTCGGGGCAGTGTCGGTCGGCGGGGTGACGACGCCGCCGCCCCCGCCGGTGCTCCCTGTGGTGCCGGCGGTTCCCGGCGTGGCGGAGCCGACCGAGACAGGGTCGCTCCACTGACCGTTGTCGGCTTCGATCTCGATCGGGTACTCCTGGCCCACGTTGAGTCCCTGGAGCGTGGCCGTCGTGGCCGTGCCGTCGACCTCGATGCTGACCTCCTGCTGCGGGGTGACGGAGGTGTCGATCGCCGAGACGCGGTAGCCGATGAGGTCGTTGGCGTCGGTCGGCTGGGTCGGCGGCAGCCAGTCCACCTTGATGTCACCGTTGCCGTCGAAGGTGGTCAGCGCCGCCTGGCTGGGAGCGACCGGGTCCTGGTTGCCGGGACCGGGCGGGCACTCGCCGAAGCCCGGGCCGTTGGTCTCGCCGGCCTCGTAGAGCGACAGGCCGGACTGCAGCTCCACGTTCGGGTCGGGAGAGTCGGCCATCCAGCTGAGGCCGACGTGCTCGCCGGCCATGGCGAGGTCGCGGTCGGCCTCGGTCTGCAGACCGAAGTACGCGACGAAGGTGCCGTCGGGGTTGAAGGAGCCGTCGGTGCGGTAGGTGGTGGGTGCCTCGGCGGGGTCGACCGGACCGGGGTTCCAGCCGATGGCGCGCTCCCCGACGGTGCTGCCGGCCTCGCGCATCGCCGGGTTGACGATCTCGACGCCGAACCGGCTCGGGTTGAGGAACTTCTTCGGGTCGCTGAGGGTGGTCTCGCCGGCGGGCTGGAGCTGCGTGGGGTCGTAGGTCCCGGCGATCTTCAGCCAGTAGTGGCCGTCCTCGAAGCCGTTGACGCTCTCGTTGGGCGACTCGAACGTCGCCGTCACGACCTCGCCCTCCGGGGTGGTGATCTTCGGGATGGTGACCGAGCTGGTCACCGCGCCCTCGACGATCTCCGAGCCGCTGAAGCGGGCCTCGATCAGGTCGCCCCCTCGGATGTCCGGCGTGACGATGCTCCAGCAGGAGCCACCCGGGTGGTTGAACTCAAGAAAGCCGGTGGCGTCGATGACACCGGTACCGGTGCCGATGACGGTGTTCCCGCGGGTCACCGTGACGGTGGCTGTCTGCCCCGCCTGGTCGACGTAGCCCTCCAGCGCCACCATGTCCCGGGCGGCGAAGATCTCGATGTTGCCGGCCGTGGGCGGGTTACCGGCGTGCGCCGACGTGGCGGCGAACGTGAAGAGACCGCCGGTGGCGGTGGCCGCGGCGAGACCGCCGGCGATGAGCCGGCGAGATTTCTTGTTCCTCCGGGGCTTCCCCGGCACGAGGCGGGTTGCAGCCTCGCCGTCGGGCCGGTGCCGCCCGTGGGCGTTGCGTCCTGTGTGGGTCATGGCTTTGTCTCCGCAGTCGAGCCCTCTCGATGCCCCCGGTCGGTTGACGAAGGCGTGGCTGGACAGTCGTCCAGGGCAGGCGTCCGAGGCAGCCGAGCGCGGGGGGAGCCGCGGCCCCCCAATCGAGGGGTGCGTCCCCGGCGGCGACTCGGGGTAGGCGACCGCCGTGGCGGTGGTCATCGGGACATCGGGGTGGCAGTACCGCGACTGGCGCGGGCGCCTCTACCCGCCCCGGCTGCCCCAACGGCTGTGGCTGGAGCACCACGCCGCCCTGTTCGCGACGGTGGAGAGCAACGCGGCGTTCTACCGGCTCCCCGAGCACCACACCTTCGAGGCGTGGCGGCAGCGCACGCCCGCCGACTACCGCTGGGCGGTGAAGGCCAGCCGGTTCCTCACCCACGTCAAGCGGCTGCGCGACCCGGCCGAGCCGGTGGCCCGGCTGCTCGAGCGGGCGGCCGGTCTGGGTGAACGGCTGGACGCCGTCCTGCTCCAGCTGCCCCCGACGCTCCGGGCGGACGCCGGCCTGCTCCAGGAGTGCCTGGCCTGCTTCCCGCCGTCGGTCCGGGTGGCGGTCGAGCCGCGGCACGACAGCTGGTGGACCGACGAGGTGCGCGCCCTCCTCGAGCGCTACGGCGCGGCGCTGTGCTGGGCCGACCGCGCCGAGCAGCCGGTGACCCCGCTGTGGCGCACCTCCGGCTGGGGCTACCTGCGGCTGCACACCGGCGCGGAGGGGTGGGGGTACCCGCCCGAGGTCCTGCAGGCGTGGGCCGACCGGCTCGCCGCCGCCTACGCCGAGGACGACGACGTGCTCGTCTACTTCAACAACGACCCCGGCGGGAACGCGGTGACCGACGCGGTCCTCGTCGCCGAGGCGGTCCGCCGTGCCGGCCGGACGCCGACCCGCGTGCCCTCACCGGCCCAGGCGACCGGAGCGGCCTGGACCGGCGAGGAGCGGCTGCCGGTTCAGCCGCGGGAGCTGCCGCGGCCGCCGTGACCGGAGCCGGAGCCGCCGTGGCCGGAGCCGGAGCCGGAGCCCGACGAGTCCTCGTCGGAGTCGTCCAGGTCGGAGGGGGAGTCGTGGCCGGAGTCGTCGGACTCGTCGGCGTCGTCGGACGGCGACGCCGACGTGGGACCGGAGGTGGGGCCGCCGGTCGGGCCGGCGGTCGGGCCGTCGTCCTCGGCGTGGTCGCGCCCCGAGTTCCCGCTGCCCGGGCCGCTGGTGCCGCTGCCGGAGCCGCTGTTCTGGCTGCCCGGCCCGGAGTTGCCCGTCCGCACCGCAGGGGTGCCGGTGGCGCTCGGGCTTCCGGTGGCCGGGCCGGCGGTGGTCGGAGCGCCAGCGGACGGGCTGCTCGCGGTCGGGGTGCCGGGAGCAGGCGGGGAGTGGCGGTCCTCGTCGGAGTCGTCGAGGTCGCCCGGGCTGTCGGCACCCGAGTCGTCGGTCTCGTCGGCACCGTCGTCGTCGGCACCGGCGTCGTCGGCACCGTCGGAGGACGAGCGGCGCGCGTCGTCACCGGAGTCGGGCAGGTCGACCGACGACACCGTCTCGACGGCCCCCGCGACGCCGTCCTGGATCGGGCCGGGGAGCACCCCGGTGACGCCGGCGCCGGCCACGCCGGCGAGAGCGATGCCCGCCCCGCACGCGACCTGGGCGACGGTCGAGGCGGAGGCGACCTTGGCGGCCAGCGCGGCGAGACCGGTGATCAGCGACATGGTGCCGTCATCGGCGGGCGCGGAAGGAACTTGAACCGTGAAGGACCTTGGTCCCTGCTCAGAGCGCGGCGGCGTCCTCCGAGTGGGCGACACCGAGGGCCCGCGCGGCGCGGCCCAGGACGTCCATCACCACCTGGGTGTCGGCCAGCGGCATCGTGGCGCTCTCGGTCCGGCCGGCGCGCAGGCACTCGGTGACCTCGACCAGCTGGTGCGCGTAGCCACGGCCGGTCTGCGGCCGGGTGATGGTCTCCGGCTCGGCGCCGGTCCGCGCCAGGACGATCGTCTCCGGGTGATGGAACCGCGGCAGGACGTCGATCCACCCCTCCGTCCCCATGACCCGGGCGGCACCGGGCGTGGGGTGGCGCAGCGAGGTCGTCAGCGTGGCCGACCGCCCGCCGGCGAACCCCAGCAGCAGCGCGGCCTCGGCGTCGACGCCGGTGGGGAAGGTGGACCCGGTGACGTCCACGGTGCCGGGCGTGCCCAGCAGCATCTGGGCGAACGACACCACGTAGACCCCCAGGTCGAGCAGCGCGCCGCCGCCGAGCTCGAGGGCGAACAACCGGTCGGCGGGGTCGTACACGCGGGCGACCCCGAGATCGGCCTGCACCGAGCGCACCTCGCCGATCGCGCCGTCGGCGACCAGGTCGCGCAGCGCGACCACCGCCGGCTGGAAGCGCGTCCACATCGCCTCCATCACGAAGACGCCGGCGGACCGTGCCGCGGCGACCACCTCGGCGGTGCCCTCCGGCGTCGCGGTGAAGGCCTTCTCGACCAGCAGCGCCTTGCCCGCCTCGACCGCCGCGAGGGCGACGGCGGCGTGCTGCGCGTGCGGGGTGGCCAGGTAGAGGACGTCGACCTCGGGGTCGGCCAGGATGTCGGCGTACGAGCCGTGGGAGCGCGGGATGCCGTGCCGGCGCGCGAAGTCCGCGCCCCGCTCGGCGGAGCGGGAGGCGACCGCGGTCACCCGGGCCCCCGCCACGTGCGCGAAGTCGGGGACCAGGCTCTCGGCGATGCGGCCCGGTCCCACGATGCCCCAGCGGATCTCGTCGCTCACCCCGACGACGCTATCCGCCGCCGGGCAGACTCCTGCCGTGGCCCTGCTGATCGACAGTCCCGTGTGGCCGTGGCGGGGACGCCGCTGGGCGCACCTGGTCAGCGACGTCTCCTACGAGGAGCTGCACGCCTTCGTCGCCGCGGAGCTGGGGATCCCGCGGCGGGCGTTCCAGGGCGACCACTACGACGTCCCCGAGGAACTGCACGGATACGCGGTGGCCGCCGGGGCCGAGCAGGTGGGCTCGCGCGAGCTGCTCAGCCGCCTGGCGGCGGCGGGGCTGCGTCGCCCGAAGCGGCGCGGGCCCGCAGCAGGCTGAGCTCGGCGGTCAGGTTGGCCCGCGCCCGCGGGGTCCAGTCGGCCGCCACGGCCGGCAGCCGGTAGAGGGTCTCCAACCCGAGCAGGCGCTCGAGGACGGCGATGCGCCCTGCGGTGAACTCCTCGTCGGACAGGTGCCCGTACTCCAGCCGCACCGCCGAGGCGTACGCGGCGTAGGCCTGCGGAGGGCTGGCCAGCACCGCGAGGTCGGCGTCGCAGAGGACGGCGCCGTTGGCGTCGTCCGGGCCGGCGTCGTGCCCGGCGGTGAGCAGCACCAGGCGCGCCACCTCCGCCACCCGGTCGCCGGGCACCAGGCCGCGCAGGCCCGCCCGCGCCCGCTCGGCGCTGACCTCCTCGTTGTCGCCGCGCTCGGGGTCGTAGACGACGTCGTGGTACCAGGCGGCCAGCCGGACGGCGGCCGGGTCGGCCGCCGCGCCCTCGAGCTCCGCGACGATCCCCAGGACGGCGGCCAGGTGGGCCAGGTCGTGGTAGCGGCGGTGCGGCTGCCCCCAGGCGTCGAGGACGGCGGCCCACTCGGTGCGGGAGGTGGCCGAGTCGCCGGCCAGCGCGGACCACGCCGCGAACCCGACGAGCTCCATCAGGCCACCCCGCAGCGGCGCAGCACCAGCAGCGCGAAGGCGCGGGCGGCGGTGACGACCTCGGCCAGCGGCACGCGCTCGCGCGGTCCGTGCGCGAGGTGCAGGTCACCGGGACCGGAGTGCAGCGTCGGCATCCCGGCGGCGGCGTACAGCCGCAGGTCCGTGCCGGCCGCCACCGCCCGCTCGGGCGCCGGCCCGGCGCCGGCGTCGGCCAGCGCGCCGCGCACCTGGTCCAGCAGCGGGGAGCCGGGGGCGAGCTCGCCGCTGGCGAAGGAGCCGCCGGTCCACTCGACGGCGACGGGGTGCGCGGCGAGCCAGGGGTGGCCGGCGCAGAACCCGGCCACCCGCTCCTCGAGAGCCCGGCGCGCGTCGGGCACCGGCTCGCCCAGCCGCACCCCGTACCGGCCCTCGGCGACCAGCAGATCGGGGACCGTGCTGGCCCAGTCGCCGGCGCGCACGGTGCCGATCGACAGGCCGAAGGGGTAGCGGGCCTCGCCGAACCGGGGGTCGGCGCCCAGCTGCCGCTGCGACTCGAAGGCCAGCAGGTCGGCGTGCACCGCGGCGAACAGCTCGACGGCGCTGACGCCGCGGTCGCGCATCGCCGCGTGCGCGGCGGCGCCGGTCACCCGCAGCCGGAACGTCAGCGCGCCGGCGGCAGCGGTGACGACCGCGCCGGCCGTGGGCTCGGGGATGACGCAGGCGTCCCCCCGGTGGCCGCGCGCCAGGGTCGCCCAGGCCCCGAGACCGCCGTCCTCCTCCCCGACGACGGCGTGCAGCGCCACGGGCCGCGCGAGCCGGACCCCCGCCGCACGGACGGCGGCCAGCGCGGCCAGCGCCGAGACCAGCCCGCCCTTCATGTCGCACGCGCCGCGGCCGTGCAGCTCACCGCCCTCGACCCGGGGCACGAACGGGTCGCCCGCCCACTGCGCTCGATCGCCGGGCGGGACGACGTCGGTGTGCCCGCAGAAGACCAGGGCCGGGTCGCCGTCCTCCACCCCGGGCAGCGTGCCCACCACCCCCCACGCCTCCTCGCGTGCCACCTCCTGGCCGGGAGCGTCGGGAGCGACGGCGGCGGCCAGGTCGATCGGCCAGCGGTCGACGTCGCACCCCAGGTCGGCCAGCCAGTCGCCGACCAGGTGCTGCACCTCCACCTCGGCGGCGGTGCCCCCGATCGACGGGACGGCGACCAGCCGGGCGAGCCGGTCGGTCACCCACGCGGCGTCGACGGCGGACAGGACGCGGGCCTCGGCGGCGGTCGGGTCGGCCACCTGCGGAGTCTGGCACGAGGTGCCCCGGCGAGGCGCAGGGCCGCGGACCGGGCCCGGGGGGCTAGCTTGCCGGGCGTGACGCAACCCCCTCCGCCGCCCGGCTGGTATCCCGACCCCGGCAGCAGCAGCATGCGCTGGTGGGACGGGCAGGGCTGGACCGAGCACCTGCAGCAGCAGGCCCCGCCGCCGCCCCCGCCGCCTCCGCCGCCTCCGACGGCCCCCGCCCCGCACCCCCAGGGCCCGCACCCCCAGGGCCCGCACTCCCGGACCGCCGCCCCGCAGGCCCCGGTGCCGCAGCAGGCGCCCGCGCAGCAGCTGCCCGGCCGCGGCCCCTCGCTGTACGACCAGCCGGTCCTGGTGGTGAACCAGAAGACCAAGCTCATCGAGCTCACCAACGAGTACGCGGTGCTCGACGCCCAGGGCCAGCAGATCGGCGCCGTCGTCCAGGTGGGGCAGAGCGGGCTCAAGAAGGCGGCGCGGTTCGTCTCCAGCCTCGACCAGTACATGACCCACCGGCTCGAGGTCCGGGACGCGACCGGCGTCGTCCTCGTGCTCACCCGGCCGGCCAAGCTGGTCAGGTCGCGGGTCGTGGTCGAGCGTCCTGACGGGTCGCCGGTCGGGGAGATCGTGCAGGCGAACGTGTTCGGCAAGATCCGCTTCGACATGGTCGCCGGCGGACAGGTCGTCGGGGCGGTGCAGGGGGAGAACTGGCGGGCGTGGAACTTCGCCGTCCTCGACGGGGCCGGCACCGAGATCGCGCGGATCACCAAGAACTGGGAGGGCCTGGCCCGCACCCTGTTCACGACCGCCGACAAGTACGTCGTCCAGGTGCACTACAAGCTGCCCGAGCCGCTGGCCAGCATGGTCATCGCCTCGGCGCTCACCGTGGACACCGCGCTCAAGCAGGACGCCCGCGGATTCGGCTGAGCGGGTGTCGCGGCCTGCCCGGCGGGGTAGCCTCGGAGGTGTCCGGACCGGGCGATCTGTGTCCCCGGGTGCCAATTGGATACCGCCTTCGCGGACTACCGCCCCGACCTCGGTCGGGGGCCTGGAGCCGCGTCGTGCTTCTCGCCGCGAGGCGACCAGCGCCCGGTCCGGACCTCGACGCACCGAGCCCCCGGTCCCGCACGGGACCGGGGGCTCGCGCGCGTCGGTCAGGAGGTCAGTACCGCTCCTCCGTGGTGGTCCGGTGGGCCGGGGGCCCTCCCGGGGCGTCGGTCGGCAGGGCGCGGCGGGATCGCGGGCCCCAGACCAGGAGCTCGAGCACGATGCCGAGCGCGCCGACGGCCATGAGGATCCAGCCGACCACCCGCAGGTCGAGGCCGTCGACGTCGACCTCCACGGCGAAGGTCAGGATGGCGCCGAGGGCGAGGAGCACGCTCGCCGTTCCGAGCCGCATGAGGATCTCCCTCCACTGTGGCCGGGGACCCGCCGGGGACGTCCCCGGGGGTGCGCCGGACCGCGGCAGGCGCCGCGCCCGGTCCATGACCCCCCGCCGGGGCGCGCACGCGCGCGCCGGCCGAGGTTCACCCGAAGGGGGCGTGCCCGGAGCTCCCCGGGACGCCTCGGCCGCCTGCGGTGTGGGATCGACGGTCCCGGGCAGGACCCAGCCATGTCACGAGCGTCCCGGACCCTGCTGACCCTGCCCGCCGCCCTCCTGCTCCTGGCCGCCTGCGGGGGCGACGACGACCCCGGCGGCGGTGACGGCGGCTCCGCGACGGAGGCCCCGGGCCCGTCGAGCCCGTCGGACGTGCCCACGAGCCAGCCCACGGCGGGCGGCGGCCAGTCGGACGGCGCTCCGGCGGGCAGCGACGCCGCGGCGGACCTCGAGTTCGACGACCAGTCCGGCGACGGGGCCGGCGCGGTCGTCTCCCGGGTCAGCGCGCCGCAGGGCGGGTTCGTCGTCGTCACGGTGGACGACGACGACCGGCCCGACGACGGCACGGTCCTGGGGTGGACGGCCGTCGACCCCGGCGTCAGCACCGACGTGGTGGTGCCGCTGGGCCCCCGGCTGGACCGCGACACCGACCTGCAGGCCACCCTGCACGCCGACACCGACGGCGACGGCCGGTTCGACCCGGCCGTCGACCAGCCCGTGCCCGAGCCCGACGACGATGACGACGACGTTGACGACGACGACGTCGTGGACGACGACGCGGACTACCGCCTGGCCTGACCGCGCGGCCGGGGCACCGGAGCGCCCGCTCCGGTGCCCCGGACCTCAGAGCATCGTGCGCAGGCGCTCCCGCCGGGCCCGGAGGACGTCGACCGATGCCGACGCCGACGGCGGACCGGGGACCTGCTGGCGCAGCTGCGTGTGCACCACCGCGTGCGGCGTCGAGGTCTTCGCCGACACGCGGCTGACCAGCCGGTTGATCTCCCGGCGGAGCTCGGCGGCGTCGCGCCAGGAGCGGCCGGCGTCGTCCTCGTCGGGGTGGTCCTCGACGATCATGAAGTCGCCGTCATCCACGCGGGAGCTCTGCGCGACGCGCAGCCGCAGCTCGTCGTCCCGCTTGGCGAGCAGCTCCGCCGTCTGCGCCGGGGTGAGCAGCCCGGGGATGCCGAGGAAGTCGTCGTCCTCGGGGGCCAGCACCACGGCCCCGGAGCCCTCGCCGGTGTGCGCCGTCCCGCTGTGCAGCACGTGGGCGAAGCGGGCGTCGGCCTCCAGCGCCTCCCACTGCTTCATCTCGCCCTCGCGCGGCTCCCGCGGCGGCAGGTCCAGCGCCTCGAGCTCCTCGTCGGGCTGGGTGCGCGGCGGCGGCATGACGTGGTTGCGCTGCTCCTCCATGGAGGCGGCCAGCGACAGCAGCGGCCGCACCGCCGGGAGGAACACCGTCGCCGACTCGTGCGGCGCCCGGGCCCGGACCACGCGGCCCACGGCCTGGGCGAAGAAGAGCGGCGTCCGGTAGGAGGTCATCCAGGCCAGGACGGCGGCCCGGGGGACGTCGACGCCCTCGGAGATCATGCGGACGCAGACGGCGATGCGGGCCGACCCGGTGGAGAAGCGCTCGATCTTCTTCGACGCCTTCGGGTCGTCGGAGAGGATCAGCTCCGGGGCCTTGCCGGTGACCCGCCGGACGATCCTGGCGTAGGCGCGGGCGTCGTCCTGGTCGCTGGCGAGGATCAGGCCGGCGGCGTCGGGCATGCCCCCCTCCTCGCGCAGGTGGGTGATCCGGTCGTCCATCGCGGCGATGACGTGCGGCACCCACTGGCCCTTGGGGTCCAGCGCGGTGCGCCAGGCCTGCATCTCCACGGACCTGGTGCCGGCCTCGGACAGCGACGCGGCGACGACCTCGCCGGCGGAGTTCCGCCAGCGGGAGGTGCCGGTGTAGGCGGCGAAGACGACCGGGCGGACGACGCTGTCGACCAGCGCCTCCTTGTACCCGTAGGTGTAGTCGGCACGGCTGACCAGGCCGCCCGCCTCGCCCTCGAAGGTGTCCTCCTCGTAGCGCACGAAGGGGATGCGCTCGTCGGGCTTGGTGCGGAACGGCGTCCCCGTCAGGCACAGCCGGCGCGCGGCCATGCCGTAGGCCTCCTCGATCGCCTCGCCCCAGGAGAGGCCGTCACCGGCGTGGTGGACCTCGTCGAGGATGACCAGCGACTTCACCGCGGTGGCCCGAGCGGCGTGCAGCATCGGCTTGCCGGCCACCTGCGCGTACGTGGTCACGTAGCCCTGGGTGCCGGCGCGGACCGGGCCGACCGCGTTGGTGAGGTTCGGGTCGAGCACGATGCCCACCGCGTCGGCGGCCTCGGCCCACTGCAGGCGCAGGTGGTCGGTCGGCGCGACGACGACGACCCGGGCCACCTCGCGGCGGGCGAGCAGCCGGGCCGCCAGCGTCAGGGCGAAGGTGGTCTTCCCGGCCCCGGGCGTCGCGGTGACGAGGAAGTCCTTGGGGGACTGCTCCTCGTACCTCTCGAGCGCGGCCTGCTGCCACGCCCGGAGCGGTCGGCCGGTCCTCTGCGGGGCGACCGCCTCCGCACGTGCTGCACTCCCCATGTCGGGGTCCATCCTGCCGTCCGTGGCCGGGACACGCCCAACCACCCGCCTCCCGCGCGCCCGGCCGGATCCGGCGTATGGGCGGCGCGGACGGCGTCCTGACCAGGGCGTTCACGGTCCGGGTGGCGGCGGGTGTGGCCAGCGTCATGCTGCGCGCGGACCGGTCCGTCCCGCCCCGCCGGTCCCGCCGTCCCCAGCCGTCCCCGCGGGGCGGTCAGGAGTCCTGGCCGACCACCCGGAGGTCGGGGCGGGTGTCGATCTCGGATCGGGGATCGGGGATCGACGGCAGCCCGGCGGCGCGGCGCAGCCGGGTCTCGGTGACGTCGAGGGCGCGGGCCAGTGGCCCGGCGAGACCCTCGGAGATGAAGCTGCGGCCGCGGCGGCTCAGCAGCTCCACGACCTGGGGCGGGATGATCCAGCGTGAGTTCCGGGACGCCTCCTCGGAGCTGCGGTCCAGCTCCCACAGACGGCGCCGCACGAGGTCCGACAGATCGGCCATCGGTCCAGGCTACGACCGCACGGGCGTTCCGGCATCCGGGACGGCCGCTCACCAGCGAGGACGCCCGTGGGCGCGCCCCCTCGGAGCGTCAGCAGCCCAGGGATGTGCAGTCCTCCACGTCATGCCGTGGACATGAGGTGGAGGACTGCACAGTGACAGCGACCGGGGAGGGCCCGGCTCAGTCGGCGGGCTCGTCCACCCAGTCGGGACCGTTGACCTCGCCGGGGCCGGCCAGGTCGTCGGCGTCGACGATCGTGTAGGCGTAGCCCTGCTCGGCGAGGAAGCGCTGCCGGTGGGCGGCGTACTCGCTGTCGAGGGTGTCGCGGCTGACCACCGTGTAGAAGTGGGCCTGCCGGCCGTCGGCCTTGGGGCGCAGCACCCGCCCGAGCCGCTGGGCCTCCTCCTGGCGGGAGCCGAACGTCCCCGACACCTGGACGGCGACCGCGGCCTCGGGCAGGTCGATGGAGAAGTTGGCGACCTTGGAGACGACCAGCGTCTTGATCTCGCCGGTGCGGAACGCGTCGAACAGGCGCTCCCGCTCCTTGTTGGTCGTCGAGCCCTGGATGACCGGGGCGTCGAGCGCCCGGCCGAGCTCCTCGAGCTGGTCGAGGTAGGCGCCGATGACCAGCTTCTGCTCGTCGGGGTGCCGGTCGAGCACCCGGCGGATCACCGGCAGCTTCGACGACGCGGTCGCCGCGATCCGGTACCGCTCCTCGGGCTCGGCGACGGCGTAGGTCATGCGCTCCTCGTCGTCGAGGCTGACCCGCACCTCGATGCACTCGGCCGGCGCGATGTAGCCCTGCGCCTCGATGTCCCGCCACGGGGCGTCGTACCGCTTGGGGCCGATGAGCGAGAAGACGTCGTCCTCCCGGCCGTCCTCACGCACCAGGGTGGCCGTGAGGCCGAGCCGGCGACGGGACTGCAGGTCGGCCGTCAGCCGGAAGATCGGCGCGGGCAGCAGGTGCACCTCGTCGTAGACGATCAGGCCCCAGTCCTGCGCGTCGAACAGGTCCAGGTGCCGGTACTCGCCCTTCCGGCGGGTGGTGATGACCTGGTAGGTCGCGATGGTGACCGGGCGGATCTCCTTGCGCTCGCCCGAGTACTCGCCGATCTCCTCCTCGGTGAGCGAGGTGCGGGCGATGAGCTCGCGCTTCCACTGCCGCCCGGCGACGGTGTTGGTCACCAGGATCAGCGTGGTCGCCTTGGCCTCGGCCATCGCCGCGGCGCCGACGAGCGTCTTGCCCGCGCCGCAGGGGAGGACGACGACGCCGGAGCCGCCGGCCCAGAAGCCCTCGACCGCCTCGGCCTGGTAGTCGCGCAGCTGCCAGCCGGACTGGTCCAGCTCGATGGGGTGCGCCTGGCCGTCGACGTAGCCGGCGAGGTCCTCGGCCGGCCAGCCGACCTTGAGCAGCGCCTGCTTGAGCCGGCCGCGCTCGGAGGGGTGGACGACGACCGTGTCAGTGTCGATCCGCGCACCGATCATGGGCGCCACCCGCTTCGAGCGGATGACCTCCTCGAGGACCGCGCGGTCCGACGAGGCCAGCACCAGCCCGTGCACCGGGTTGTTCACCAGCGTCAGCCGGCCGAAGCGGTCCATCGTGTCGGCCACGTCGACCAGCAGCGCGTGCGGCACCGGGTAGCGCGAGTAGCGCACCAGTGCGTCGACCACCTGCTCGGCGTCGTGGCCGGCGGCCCGGGCGTTCCACAGCGCGAGCGGGGTGACCCGGTAGGTGTGCACGTGCTCCGGCGAGCGCTCCAGCTCGGCGAACGGCGCGATCGCCGCGCGGCACTCCTTGGCCAGGGGGTGGTCGACCTCCAGCAGCAGCGTCTTGTCCGACTGGACGATCAGGGGGCCGTCACTCACGGGCGCGTCTCACTCCAGGGGTGGCGTACGGAGGGCGTGTGCGAGGCGCGCGGGAGGGCGCCGGGCTCCCCAAGGTAACGCCGCCGCGCGACCGGACCTTCCACGAGATCTGCACACTCGACGGCATCAGCGGCTGATGGTGACGACTGTGCAGATCTCGTCGAGGGGTCAGGGGGTGGGGGCCTCGCCGTCGACCAGGGCCACCGAGGTGATCCGGTGGACGGCGAAGGTGCGGGTCTCCCCGCGGCCCTCGTCGAAGGCCTGCAGGAATCCGCCGCCCAGCGACACCGGCTGCACCACGCGCTGGCTGCCGCTGCCCTGCGCGTCCACGTACCCCAGCCACACCGGCAGCCCCGCGCGGACCGCCCGGGACAGCAGCTCCAGCGTCCCGGCGGTGGTCACCCCGGGCACCTGGCGCACCGCCTCGCCGCGGCGGGCCGACAGCGCGGCGTCGCCGGCCCGGATCTCGCGCACCGTCGCGGCGAGCTCGGCCTCGGTGAGCGGGCGCGGCGCGGCCGTCGTCGCCGTCGTCGTCCTGCGGCCCAGGGCCCGCGGCCGCGCCGGGGGCCGGGTGAGCACCGCGCCACCGGCGGACTCGCCCGCCGGCGCGTAACCGGCCCCGCGCAGGACGGTGAGCACCTCGTCGGCGCCCAGCCCGCTGACCAGCACGCCGGGCGCCAGGCGGCGCAGCTCCGCGGAGGCGGCGCGCCGGTCGTTGAGGACCTGGGAGAGCAGCCCGTGGTCGTCGGAGCGCACGTAGCTCTCGATCGCGCCGACCCGCAGCCGGCCGTGCTGGCGGGCGACGTCGTCGACCAGGTAGTCCAGGGCCTGCGGTACCGGCGTCCGCGAGGCCCGGGAGAAGAAGTCGTGCAGGTCCGTGGCCGACCAGCCGGCGTCCAGCGCCCGGCGGACGCTGCCCTCGGACACCCGGAAGACCGTCGCCCCGCCGGAGGACTCGACGTCGGCGACGACGGCGAGGGTGTCGGCCAGCTCGGCGACCAGCGGGCCGGGTGCGACCAGCGACAGGTCCGGCTGGGCGAGCACGTGGTCGACCGGCTCGGGCAGCAGCCCGCGCATGCCGTCGGCGGCGCCGTCCTCCCCGGCGGTGAGCAGCCCGCGGCCGCCGGTCGACAGCACGCCGCCGACCAGCACGCCGAGCCGCGTGGCCTCGCCGAGCATGCCGGGGACCGGTGCCAGCCGGTCGGCCCGGCGGGGGGTCCGCCACCGGAGCAGCTCGACCAGCTCCTCCGCCGGCAGCCCGGAGCCGGGCGGGTACTCCGCGAGCGCGCCGAGCGCGCCGCGGCGGATGCCGGCCGCGGTGTGCCGGACGAGGTCCGGCGACAGCGCGTTGACCGCCTTGCCGGCGACGTCGCGCTGCCCCACCAGCGAGGGGAGCCGGGAGCTGTCCAGCCAGCCGGCGGCCAGCGTCGCCCAGCGGTCGGCCAGGTCCTGCTCGCGCCAGACGTCGTAGGCCCGGGTGGGCAGCCACTCGTCCCGGTGCGGCCCGCCGACGTCGAGCAACCCCGCGGCGTGCGCCAGCTCCAGCAGCCAGCCGGCGTCGGCCTCGTCGACGTGCAGCGCCCGGGCGATCCGCTTCTGGTCCCGCACGGCGACGCCGCCGCTGCGCAGCAGCCCCGCGGGTTCCTCCTCCAGCAGCGCCAGCAGCTCGCCGACGCGCCCCACCGCCTCCAGCGCCGCGCCGGCCGCCCGCCGGTCCAGGGTGGCGGGGTCGCCGGTCACCGCCGCCGGCTCGGGCCGCAGCCGCGGCGGGCCGTAGGGGAGCTCCCCGCGCAGGGCCAGCCCGACCTCGCGGGGCAGCTCCACGTTGAGCGCGTCGACGCGGGCCAGCAGGCCCCGCTGCAGCAGCCGGCGAGCCGGCGTCGCCGGTCCGCCGGCGTTGTCGGGCAGGTGTCCCACGGGCCGGCTGCCGGCCAGCCGCTCGAGCACCTCGCGCTCGTCGCGGTCCAGCTCACCGAGCGCCGCGGCCAGGTCGGCCGGCGGGGACAACCGCAGCTCGGACGCCCGCCGGCCGAGACCGGCCGGGTGCCGGACGGCGCGGCGCACGGGTTCGGGGGCGTGCAGCACCTCGTCGCCCCACAGCAGCGCCCGCGTGGTCAGCGCCTCGACCGCGCCGGTGAGCACCTCGTCGGGCACCTGCGGCAGCGCCGCGGGCAGGTCGGCCGCCTCGACGCCGTCGGTGGGTGCGAGCAGGACGACGTCGAGCACCTGCAGGGTGGCCGCGTCCAGCTCGTCGAGGGCGCGGTCGACCGAGACCGGCACCGCGAGCCGGCTGGCCAGGGCCACGACGTCCGACGGCGCGGGCCGCGCGACGTCGGGCCGGGCCGCCAGCAGGGCGGCCACCTGGGCGTCGCTGCGGGTGCGCAACCAGGCCGAGAGGGTCGCGGGGCGTTCGGCGGGCATCCGGACCACGGTACGGCGCCTGCGACCATGGCCGCGTGCAGCCGGCCTCCGACGACCCCGCGACCGTCGCGGCGATGGCCGCCTACCGGGGCGGGGCGGTGCGCTGGATCGGCGGCGGGCTGGTGGCCGCGGTGCTCGCCGTGCTCGCCGGCGTCGCCGTCTCGTCCGTCGTGGACGGCACGGGCCGGCGGCTGCCCGTCGTCGGGCTGGCGGTCGTCACCCTGCTGCTCGTCGCACCCGCCGCCGTCGCCGTCGGCACCGGCTCGCTGCTGCGCGCCCGGCGCTGGGCCGCGGCGCTGGCCCGCACGCCGTGGCGGCCCGGGGTGCTGCGCGCGGGCGGCCCGGCGGTGCTGTCCTTCGAGCCGTACGGCGGGGACCGGGACGACGCGGTGCGCTGGCTGCTGTTGAGCACGACCCTGTGGCGCGCCCGCGCGGTGCAGCGGCTGGACGGCGGTGAGGTCCGCGCGGTGCCGGTCGGCGGCGGGGAGTGGGTGTTCACCGCCGACGGGCTGGGCACCCTCTACGGGGCGCAGGAGCCGCGCCCGCGTCGCTGACCACCCCGGGTGGTGTCGCGTGCACGGGCGCGGGGCGGTCGGCGAGAATGACCGCGACCGGGCGCACCGTCGGGTGCGTACGCAGACCTCGGAGGCGGAATGAGCAAGCGCAACCCCAAGCAGGCGCACCTGGTGGAGCCCACCTGGGGGCAGTCGGAGGACGCCGGCCCGCCGGTGAGCGAGCTGGTGAGCGAGATGGCCGGGTCGCTGTCGCCGTTCGGTGAGGACCACAGCTTCCCGCTGCCGCCGGAGCGGCTGCGCTACGCCCACCCCACCGACAAGCCGAACCGGGCCGGCCTGATGGCCGGGGAGGACCCCCGCAAGAAGCGGCGCTGAGCGGCGCCGGAGCGAGAAGCGGCGCTGAGCGGCGCCGTGCGGCTGGTCAGCCGGCCTTCGCCCGGGGGGCCGGCGCCAGCCGCACGAGGAGCTTGGACAGCATCGTCCCGACCACGACCCAGACCAGCGCGGCCAGCGCCGCGTTGATCGTCTCGCCGATCTTGGGGTCGTCGGGCGTGAAGAGGTCCTGGGTGAACCAGCCGAAGTCCTCGCGCACGGTGCGGGCGAACTCGACCAGCCCGTTGGCCGGGTTCGCCTCGAAGAAGACGAACACCGCGTGGAGCAGGATGACCGCTCCGATCAGGGAGCAGACGACACGCACCACGGTGGCGACGACGCTGAGCGCTCGGGCGGCCATGCGCCCATGATCGCCCAGGTCACACGGCCGCGCGACCCGCCACCCCCCGGCCCGACCGGCAGTCCACGGCCAGCGCGCGGTGGTCGGACAGGGGCAGTCGCACCGCCTCGGCCGGCCCGGCTGCGGTGATCGGACCGCGCGCCAGCAGGTGGTCCAGTTGCCGGGTGGGCGCCTCGACGGGGAACGTCGCCGCCGAGGCCAGCGGCCGCAGCCGGCTGACCCGGGCCGCCTGCCGCGGTTCCATGTTGAGGTCGCCCATCACGACCAGCGGTTCCCGGGTCCCGGCCAGGGACCGCATCAGCCGGCGGAGCTGGAACTCGTTCCACCCCGGCACGAAGGACAGGTGCGTGTTGGCCACCGTGAGGTGCCCGTCCGGTCCCTCCAGGACGGCGGCGACGGCGACCCGCGGCTCGTCCCCCACCACGCGCGGCCGCCGGTCGCCGCGGAACCACACCGGCACCCGGGTGGTGAGGGCCGGCAGCCGCACCACCCGCCAGGACACCACGGGAAGCCGCGACAGCAGGGCGATGCCGTAGCTCGCCGATCCCGGCTGCTCGTCGCCGGTGGCGGCCATCCAGGTGCCGCCGGGGGTCCCCGCCAGCGCGGCCACGAACTGCGAGTCGACGGCGCCCATGGCCTCGGCGGCCACCGCCGTCAGGTCCGCGTTGAGCGAGCGGGGCTGGTCGCGGTCCACCTCCTGCAGCCCCAGCACGTCGGCGTCGAGGGCCTTCACGGCGGCGGCCAGGCGGTCGCAGTCGACCCGGCCGTCGGCCGGCGAGCGTCCGTGCAGGATGTTGAAGGTCGCGATGCGCACGTCCGGGCCATGCCCCGGCGCGGCCCGTCGCTACCGTGCGTGCGGCGGACGCGAGCGGGTAGCAGGCTGCCGTGCTGCCCGACGACCGCGACGAGATCCGCGACCTGCTCAAGCGCACCGCCGTGGCGCTCAAGGAGGGCGGGGTCCCCTTCGCCCTGTGCGGCGGCTACGCCGCGTGGGTGCGCGGCGCGCCGGAGCCCGACCACGACGCCGACTTCCTCGTGCCGGCCGCCGAGTCCGAGCGGGCCGCCAAGGTGCTGGCCGAGGCGGGGCTCGAGGTGGCCGATCCCGCGGAGGACTGGCTGACCAAGGTCGTGCAGGGCAACTCGTTCGTCGACGTCCTCTGGCGGGTGTGCGGCAACCCCGTGGAGACCGACCTGATCGACCGCGCCGAGGTGAGGTCGGTGCTCTCCGTGCACATGCCGGTCCTCGCCGCCACCGACGTCGTCGTCACCAAGCTCATGACGCTGGACGAGCACTACTGCGACTTCGCGCGGATGCTGCCGGTGGCGCGGGCCCTGCGGGAGCAGGTCGACTGGGCGCGGGTCCGCCGCGACACCGCGGGGAACGACTTCGCCGTCGTCTTCCTCGTCCTGCTGGGCCGGCTCGGCATCGTCGAGGTCCCCGAGGCCGACCTCCCGACGGGCCCGCGGGCGGCCGACTAACCTGGGCGGGAGCGGCCCGCGTGCCGCGCCGCCCCCGGCGACCTGCCGGACCGACCGCGACGTGACTGAGGGATCGACGTGCCCACCGGCAGAGTGAAGTGGTTCAACCCGGAGAAGGGCTTCGGCTTCCTCTCCCGCGAGGACGGCCCCGACGTCTTCGTGCACCGGGACGCCCTGCCCGCGGGCACCGAGGAGCTCAAGCCGGGGCAGCGCGTCGAGTTCGGCATCGTCGCCGGCCGCCGCGGCGACCAGGCGCTGCAGGTCCGCGTCCTGGACCCGCTGCCGTCGGTGACCGCCGCCCACGCCGCGGCGACCCGGAAGAAGCCCGACGAGCTCGTGCCGATCATCGAGGACCTGATCAAGCTCCTCGACGACGTCTCCGAGGGGCTGCGCCACGGCCGGCACCCCGACCGCGCGCACGCCCGCAAGGTGGGCACCGTGCTCCGCGCCGTCGCCACCGACCTGGAGCACTGAGGGAGGACCCCGTCCTCCTCGTCCCTCGCGAGCTCGGGACGAGCCGCTGGACGGGGCCGACCGCTGAGCACGTCGGGCGCATGCCTTACGTGCTCATCCCGCGCGGATGAAGCCGACCGGCCAGGCGCCGGAGAAGCCGTCGCACTCGGGGACGGCGTTCTCGACGACCACGAGGTAGAACCCCGCCGGGACGACGTCGGAGCTGTTGACGGCGAAGCTCGCCGCACCGGCCTCGACGTCGACCTCGCCGATGACCTCCTCCAGCTGGTCGTCGAACACCTGGACTCCCCAGCCCCGTTCGGCGACCGGCTCCGGGACGGTGAGCGTGATGGGGGAGTCGGGGGACACCTCGATGATCGGCGGCGTGACCGAGTAGCGCTCGCCCTCGCCGGACAGGCAGTACTGGGAGGGCTGCACCGGGATGTCCTGGGGGCCGACCGTCACCCGGACCTGGGGCGGTGCGTCCGGCTCGCCCCCGCCGCACCCGGCGAGGGCGACCAGCAGCGCCGCGGAGCCGGCGAGCGCCGGCCTCACCGTGCCCACTGCTCGGCCGGCACGACGCGCCGCTGGCGCTGCAGCCCCCACAGGATCACCCCCACGGCGAGCACCAGCAGCGCCGCCGCGACGGTGAACCCCAGCCAGCCGATCGGCGGCAGGGCGATGCCGAGCGCGCCGCCCACGACCCACGCCAGCTGCAGCATCGTCTCCGAGCGGGCGAAGGCGGAGGCGCGCTGCGCATCGGGCACCTCGCGCTGGATGATCGCGTCCAGCGACACCTTGCCCAGCGCGTTGGTGACCGCCGAGACGCCGGCGACCACGGCCGCCATGACGAAGCCGAAGAACACCGCGGCGAGGACGGTGATCCCGGCGGCGACCCCGGCGGAGACCAGCACCATCTGGTCCGGTTTGGCCGTGTGCAGGCGGGACCCGACGGCGGTGCCCAGCACGCTGCCCACGCCGGCCGCGGCGGCGATCCCGCCCAGCGCCAGGGTGGCCTCCCAGCCTTCTGCCGTGGCCTGCACCAGGAACGCCGAGAAGATCGTCAGGAAGCCGCCCAGCCCGCGCAGCGCCGAGTTGGCCCGCAGCGCCACCACCACGTGCGGGCTCACCTGCCGGCGGCGCCGGCCCACCGTCGACTGGCGGGTGGTGGTCAGCACGTCGGCGGGCTGCTCGCCGGCCGGGACGTCGACGTGCGCGGGCAGCCGGACGGCCAGCACGCCGGCCGCGGTGAAGACGACGGCGGTGAGCCACAGCTCCGGCTGGAACCCGAACGCCCACGCCACGCCGGCGCCGGCACCGCCGAACACCGCGGCGGTCAGCAGGCCGAACACCGACGTCCGGGAGTTGGCGCTGGTCAGCGACATCTCGCCGGGCAGCACGCGCGGCAGGACCGCGGCGCGCAGCACGTTGTGGGCCTTGGACAGCACCAGCACGCCGAGCGCGGCCGGATAGAGGAGGAGGTCGTCGTAGTGCGCGGCCATCACCAGGGCCAGGACGGCGCGGCCGAGGTCGGCCGCCCCCATGGCCCACCGCCGGCCGCGCTGCAGCCGGTCGAGCAGGGGCCCGATGACCGGGGCGACGACCGCGAACGGCGCCATCGTGACCAGCAGGTACAGGGCCACGTTGCTGCGCTGCGCGTCGGCCGTCGCCGCGAAGAAGAGGGTGCCGGCCAGCGACACGGCGATCATCGCGTCGCCGGCGGCGTGGAGCGCGTTGGCCCACAGCAGCTGGGTGAGACCGCTCTCCCCGGCGCCGTTCGCCCGGCTGGCGGCCCGGACCCGCCGCACCGCGGCGCCGGTCAGCTCGCGGGACCGGGCGACGGCCACGCGGGTCACCGTGGCCCGTTGCCCGGGCGGGGCGGTGGCCGGCCCGGTCGGCGGCGCCCCCTCCGGCAGCACGGCGGTCTCCGCGGCCGCGTCCGGTGCCTCCGCGGGCCGGCCCGGCGGCTGCTGGCCCGGGTACCAGGCCGCCGGAGGGCCCGGCGGGTAGGGGGCACCGGGGTAGCCGGCCCCGGGGTGGGCTGCCCCCGGATGGGCGACCGGCGGGTACGCCGCGGGCGGGTAGGCGCCCGGTGGGTAGGCCGCGGGCGGGTAGGCGCCGGGTGGGTAGGCCGCGGGCGGGTAGGCGCCGGGTGGGTAGGCCGCGGGCGGGTAGGCGACCGCCGGGTGGGCCGCGGGCGGGTAGGCGCCCGGTGGGTACGCCGCGGGCGGGTAGGCGCCCGGTGGGGAGACCGCCGGATCGGCCGCGGGCCCGCGGGCGGCGGGCGGGTACGCCGGCGGGGCGTCGTAGGGCGCGGCGGCGGACGGCGGCCCTCCGAGACGCGCCGCGGGGGCCGGCCGCTGCTCGCGGGTCGCGGCGGGCGCCGGTACCCGGGCGGTGGGCGTGTCGTCCGCCGGCACGGCATCGGCGGCGGGCATGGGCCTGGTGGCCGAGCGGGGACGCTGCACGGGAGCGGTGTCCATGGTCTCCGCCATCGGCACCTCCGTCACCGGCGGCGCCGACCGGCGGCGCAGCAGGCCGCGGCGGGGACCGGAGGGCGGGGGGGCGGACACCGCTCCATGGTGCCGCACCTCGCTGAGCAGCCGGGGAAGGCGGGAGGCGCCGCGTGCCCGGGCGCGCGGGGGGCGGGCGGAGCGGTGCGCGACAATGGCGCCGTGCCCGAGACCTCGCCGTCCCCCCTGGCCGCCGCCGTCGACCTCGCCCGCGCGGCGGCGGAGGAGACCGCCGGGGACCCCGCCGTCGTCGGGGAGCACCTCGCGGCGACGCGGGAGACCGCCGGCGACCCCGTGCTGGGGGAGGCGCTGACCCACTCCTTCGCCAGCACGCTGCCCGGCTACGTCGGCTGGTACTGGGCGGTCACCGTCGCCCGTGCGGCCGGCGAGGACGACGTCACCGTCGACGAGGTGGTGCTGCTGCCCGGCGAGCAGGCGTTGCTCGCCCCGGCGTGGGTGCCGTGGCACGAGCGGCTGCGACCGGGCGACCTCTCCGTCGGCGACGTGCTGCCCTCCACCGAGGACGACCCCCGGCTGGTCCCCGCCTACACCGTCGACGACGACGCCGCCGGCGACCCGGAGGCGCGGGTGGTCGCGCGGGAGATCGGCCTGGGCCGCGAGCGGGTGATGTCCCGGCAGGGCCGCGCCGAGGCCGTGGCCCGCTGGACCGGCGGTGACTTCGGGCCCCGGTCGTCCATGGCCCGGCACGCACCCGGCCCCTGCGGCACCTGCGGCTTCTTCCTGCCGCTCGCCGGCTCGCTGCGGCACGCCGCCGGCGCCTGCGGCAACGCCTACGCGCCCGCGGAGGGCCGGGTCGTCACCGTCGACTACGGCTGCGGTGCGCACAGCCAGGCGACGCTCGTGGCGCAGGAGGCCACCGAGGTGGTCACCACCGCGCGCTACGACACCGCGGAGTACGACGTCCTCTCGGACTGATCGTCAGCCGGGACGGCCGAGCTGGCCCTGCCAGCGCATGATCGCCAGCCCCACCAGGGCCAGCGCGATGCCGGACACGCAGGTCCAGGTCCAGACCCGGTCGACCCGGTCGCCGAGCAGGAGCACGACCACGAGCGCCACACCCCACAGCCCGATGCCCGCCAGCACCACGCGCGCGGTGTCGACCCGCAGCGGCGGCGGCGCCTGCTTCGTCGGTCCGGGCACACCTCGACCCTAGGCTCCCGCTGCCCGGGCGGTCGTCACCAGGGGCTCGGCCGGTGTGGCACTCTGTCGCCGCCCGTCCGGCGCACCCCCGGGGAGATCCGCCATGCCCGAGAAGTCCCGTCCCGCCTCCGGGGACACCCCTGCCGACGTGTCCGCGGCCGAGCCGCGGACCATCCCCCGGCGCAGCGAGGGCCCCCGGATCAGGCCGCGCAACGGCCTGGACCGCTACTTCGAGATCAGCGCCCGGCGCTCGACGGTCGCCCGCGAGCTGCGCGGCGGGCTGACGACGTTCTTCACCATGGCCTACATCGTGGTGCTCAACCCCATCATCCTGACCGGCATCGCGGGCCCCGACGGGGTGCAGGGGGCCGACGTCGAGGGCACGGTGCTCTCCTTCGGCTCGATCGCCGCCGTCACCGCGCTCCTGGCCGGCACCCTGACGATCCTCATGGGCGTCGTCGGCCGGTACCCGTTCGCGCTGGCCACCGGGCTGGGGATCAACGCCATCGTCGCGGTCTTCGCGGCCACGCAGCTGTCGTGGCCGGAGATCATGGGCCTGGTCGTGCTCGAGGGCCTGATCATCGCGGTGTTGGTGCTGACCGGCTTCCGCAAGGCGGTCTTCGAGGCCATCCCGGCGCAGCTCAAGACCGCGATCGCGGTCGGCATCGGCTTCTTCCTCACGATCATCGGCCTGGCCGACGCCGGCATCATCCGGCCGGGCAACCCGCTGATCAGCTTCGGCGTCGGCGGCCAGCTGGCCGGCTGGCCGATGCTGGTCTTCGTCGTCGGGCTGCTGCTGTCGGCCGTGCTGGTCGTCCGTCGGGTCAAGGGCGCGCTGCTCATCGGCATCGTGGTGACGACGGGGCTCGCGATCGTCGTCGAGGCGATCGCCGACATCGGGCCGCGCTTCTCCGAGGCCGGGGAGAACGCGCGGGGCTGGGCGCTGCAGGTGCCGGCGCTGCCCGACGACGTCGTCGCCGGCCCCGACCTGTCGCTGCTCGGGAACTTCTCGCTCTTCGGCGGCTTCGAGCGGATCGGCATCCTGGCCGCGCTGCTCATCGTCTTCTCCATCATGATCGCCGACTTCTTCGACACCGTGGGCACGGTGACCGCCGTCGGCGCCGAGGGCGACCTGCTCGACGAGAAGCGCAACCTCCCGAGGTCGCAGCCGGTGCTGCTGGTCGACTCGCTGGCCGCCGCCGCCGGTGGCGCGGGCAGCGTCTCGTCGAACACCACCTACATCGAGAGCACGGCCGGCGTGGCCGACGGCGCCCGGACCGGGCTGGCCAGCGTCGTCACCGGGCTGCTCTTCCTCGTCGCGATGTTCTTCACGCCGCTGGTGGCGATCGTGCCCTCGGAGGCGGCCGCGCCCGCGCTGGTCATCGTCGGCGCGCTGATGATCACCCAGATCCGGCACCTGGTCTGGGACGACATGTCGCTGGTCGTCCCCGCCTTCCTCACCATCGCGCTGATGCCGTTCACCTACTCGATCACCAACGGCATCGGCGCCGGCGTCATCAGCTTCGTGGTGCTGCGCCTGGCGGTGGGCCGCCGCCGCGAGATCCACCCGCTGATGTGGGTGATCGCGGTCCTGTTCGCCGTCTACTTCGCCCTCGAGCCGATCCAGCAGCTCGTCTAGGTCCCGGCTCCCTCGGTGGGGCGCGAGGGTCCCTCCGATCGTTAGATAGGCTACGGATCGTGCCCCGGACGCCCCTGGACACCGCGGCGCTCGCCCACGACCTGCGGTTGGCCGTCATGCGCTTCTCCCGCCGGCTGCGCCACCAGCGGGTCGACACCTCCGTCACGCTCACCCAGCTGGCCGCCCTCTCCACGCTCAAGCGGCACGGGTCGATGAGCCCGGGTGAGCTGGCCGGCCACGAGCGGGTCCAGCCGCCGTCGATGACGCGGATCGTGGTCGCGCTGGAGGGGATGGGGCTGGTCAGCCGCAGCCCGCACCCGACCGACGGGCGTCAGGTCGTCATCGGCCTGACGCCGGCGGCCGAGGACCTGCTGACCGCCGAGGCGCAGGCCCGGGAGGCCTGGCTGACCGGGCAGCTGGGCGAGCTGACCGACGAGGAGCGCACGGTGCTGCGGGAGGCCGCGACCATCATGGAGGAGCTGGCCGCGCGGTGAGCGCGACCGGCACCGGATCCCGGGCCTCCCACGGGATGTTCCGGTCGCTGCGCGTGCGCAACTACCGGCTGTTCGCCTCGGCCAACCTGGTCAGCCTCATCGGCACGTGGATGCAGCGCATCGGCCAGGACTGGCTGGTCCTCCAGCTGTCCGACGACAGCGGCATCGCCCTCGGGGTGGTGACGGCCCTGCAGTTCGGGCCGGGCCTGCTGCTGGGCATGTACGGCGGCGTCCTCGCCGACCGGTACCCCAAGCGGCGGCTGCTCGTGGTCACCCAGTCGCTGATGGGGGTGGTGGCCCTCGCTCTCGGACTGCTCGTCACGACGGGTGCGGTCGCGCTGTGGCACGTCTTCGCCCTCGCGGCGGTCCTGGGCTCGGTCTCGGCGATCGACCTGCCGGTGCGGCAGTCGTTCGTCTCGGAGATGGTCGGCCCGGAGCTGCTGACCAACGCCGTGGGGCTGAACTCCACCGTGTTCAACGGAGCGCGGCTGGTCGGCCCGGCGGTGGCCGGCCTGCTCATCGCGGCCTCCTCGGGCAACACCGGCCCCGCGTTCCTCGTCAACGCCGCCAGCTTCGTGTTCACCGTCGTCGCCCTGCTGGTGATGCGGGGCGAGGAGCTGTTCCCCGGCCCGGCCGCGGGCCGGGCGCGGGGGCAGCTGCGCGCCGGGCTGGCCTACACCTGGTCCCGCCCGGACCTGCTGCTGGCCCTGGTGCTGGCCTTCCTGATGGGCACCTTCGGGCTGACCACGCAGATCACCATCGCCTTGATGGCCCGCCAGGAGTTCGACCTCGGCGCCGGGGCGTTCGGCCTGCTGACGACGTTCTTCGCCGTGGGGTCGCTCGCCGGGGCGCTGGTGTCGGCCCGGCGGAGCAGCCGGCCCACCGAGGGCTTCCTCGTCGGCGCCGTGGTGGTCTTCGGCCTGGTCTGCGCGACCGCCGGGCTCATGCCGGGGTACGCCTGGTTCGCCGCCGCGCTCGTGCCGACCGGCGCCGCGGCGATGGCCTTCACCGTCGCGGCCAACACCTTCGTGCAGCTGGGCGCGGACCCGCAGCTGCGCGGCCGGGTCATGGCCCTGTACTTCCTGTGCCTGACCGGCGGGCTGCCGTTGGGCTCCCCGCTGGTCGGCTGGGTGGCCGAGCACCTCGGCGCCCCGTGGGCCTTCGTGCTCAACGGCGGGCTGCTGGCCGTGGCGGGGCTGGTGGCCGGGGCCTGGCTGCACCGGCGACGGCGGACCGGCACGAGGGACGGCGTCCCGGCGGCGGGCGCGCACACGACGGCCGCCGCCGGCTGAGCGGGCGTACCGTTCGGGCCACGCCCACCCCGCCGTCCCGGAGGCCGCCATGGCCGGCGCCCTGCTGCAGCTCGCGTTGCTGACCGCCGCCCTCGTGGCCTCCTTCGGGCTGCTGGGCCTGCTCACCGGGCTGTTCTGCGGCACCGTCCGGCTGCGGACGAGGCGGCGCCGGGCGGAGGACCCGGTGCACCGTCCGCTGCAGCAGGTCGCCGCCGACCTGCGCCGGCTGGCCCACCAGCTCGCCCTCGTCCCGGCCGGTGCCCCGGTCGCGCGCCGGCGGGGACTGCAGGCCGCCTACGACGACGTCCTCGTCGAGGCCGCCGCTCTCCTCGAGGTGCCGCACGCGATGACCCTCACCCCGGCCGGCCCGGCCCGGGACACCGAGCGCGCACGCCTGCAGGCGGGGCTGGCCTCCGCCGGCCTGGATCCCCGCTGAGCGCGCCGGGACCGCTGCGGCTGTTCGTCGCCGTCACCCCGCCGCAGGTCGCGCTCGCCGCCCTCGGCGAGGCGGTCGCCCCGCTGCGCGATGCCCCCGGTGCGCCCGCCTGGACGGCCGTCGAGCGCTGGCATCTCACGCTGCTCTTCCTCGGTGCCGTGCCGCCGGCCGCGCTCGAGCCGCTCACCGGCCGGCTCGGGGAGGTCGTCGCCGCGGCCCGGCCCATGACGCTGCGGCTGGAGGGCGCCGGCCGCTTCGGTTCGCCCCGCCGTCCGCAGGTGCTGTGGGCCGGCCTGTCCGGCGACGTACCCGAGCTGATCGCGTTGGCGGCCGGCCTGAGCCGTGCGGCCCGCTCGCTGCGGCTCGAGGTGGAGGACCGCCCCTTCCGGCCGCACCTGACGCTGGGGCGCTGGCGCCCCGGCCGGCCGGCCGACGGCGCTCTCGCCGACCGGCTGGCCGGCCACCGCGGGCCGCGGTGGCCGGTCGAGGAGGTCGCCCTGGTCCGCAGCACCCTCGGGCCGCGACCGCGGCACGACCGGCTGGCCGGCTGGGCGCCCGGATCACGCTGACCCGGCTCAGGCCAGGCTGCCCGACTCCACGGGGGTGGTCGCCTGCGGGTTGATCGTCTCGTCCGGCTCCAGCGGCTGGGCGCCGACGTCCTCCGGCTCCTCCTCGTGCGGGGCCTCGTCCTCCGGCTCCTCCTCGTGGGGGACCTCGTCCTCCGGCTCCTCGGGCAGCTCGGGCTCCTCCGCCTCGAACGCCCGTGGGTCGATCGCGTCGGCCCGCAGCAGCAGGTCGCCCATCGCGTAGCCGGCCGGACCGGGGCTGAAGCCCGGGTTGGCGGTGAAGTAGGAGGTGGCGTCGCAGGCGAGCAGCCCGAGGATCACCTCGGCGACGATCCGGCCGCCGACCGGGCCGAGCCGGCTCCCTCCGAGCAGTTCGGCCTCCTTGAGCACGTAGTACCAGAGCGGCGCCTTGCCCTGCCGCTGCCACTCGCGCTCGGTGAGGCCGAGCTCGGCGTTGCTCAGCGGTCGCAGCCCCATGGCCACCGCGACGTCCTGGCCGGCGGGGAGCCCCAGCCGCTTGCCGCGCAGCAGGTTCCGCTCGGCGAGGGAGACGATCGCGCCCGCGGTGGGGGCGACGACGGTCGGCGGGAGCGTCGACAGCGGCAGCGAGAGCTGCGTGTCGATCTTCCGCGACATGTTGCGGTCGTCGGGGGTGCTCATCCCCGGGATGTCGAAGAAGTAGTTCCAGTCCACCCAGAGGTCGTGCGGGATGGGGCGATTGCCCCGCAGGTCCTCGTACCCGTCCCGGCCGAAGATCGGGACGGTGTGCCCGTCCTGCATCTCGTACTCGGCGCGGATCATGCTGTGGCCGAAGCGGAAGGCCGCGCCCGAGTACTCGACCGGCATGTAGGGCCGGCGCGGGTTGCGCGGCCGGTACAGGCGGCCGAGGAACTCGATCCGGCCGCTGCCCTGGCGGCGCAGCAGGCTCGCGACGAGTTCCGGGCCGACGATCCGCGGCAGGTAGTCGTGGACGATCAGCCACTGGTAGTGCCAGCGGCACTGCTGCTGGGCCTGCTCGAAGGTCAGCCCCTCGTCGCGCAGCTTGTTGTGCAGCTTGAGGAAGGCCACGTGCAGTTGCGCGACGATGAGGTTCTCGTCGTTGCGCGGGTCGCCGAGGAACGCCGCACCCACGTCGTCGCGGGGCAGGTCGGTCAGCCCGTCGTGCTCCCACAGCCGCATGTACCCCGGCCGGGCCGGGTCGTAGAGCTGGGGGCTGACCGCGGGGCCGTTCCCGTAGACGCTGCCGAGGTCGAACCGGGGCGAGTCGTAGTTGATCATCGCCCGCGGGTCCTGCTGCTGCTGGGTCAGCGGCGTCTTGTCCAGCGTCATGTCGTGGTCGATGAACTGGCCGAAGTAGATGTAGCCGGCCGGGATCGCCTGGTTGTCGAACGCGACGTCGCTGTCCTTGACGTCGTTCAGCGGCGCCTTGCCGTCGTTCATCCGGACGGCCAGCCGGGTGAGCAGCGCGTCGGGCGGGCTGAAGGCGGGCAGCCGCTTGAACATGACGCCGAAGCGCGCCTCGGCGTCGCGGCCCGCGCGCACCGCGATGTCGCTCCCGCGCGGGTTGCCGACGGCGTGCGCGCCGCGGGTCGCCCGCGGGCGGGCCGGGGCCGGGGCGGGCGTCGGGGCCGGCCGGGAGGGTCGCGGTGGCGCGGCGGAGGCCGGGCCGGCCGCGGTCCCGACCAGTCCCGCCGCCGCGAACCCCGTCAGGCCGGCGAGGACCGACCGCCGGGACAGGCCCGGCCGCAGGTCGGCGGCCTCCCGCGCCGCACCGCCGCTGAAGGGGCAGCCACCACCGCGTCCACCGTCGAGTTCGCCCACGTCGTCCCCACAGACCAACAGCGGGCCCCGGTACCGGTCGCCCTGGTGGCTGTGAGGCTGCTGTGCACGGGTGGGGCGGCGGAGGTTCCGGCTGGGGGAGGGGACGCCCCCCAAGCCAGGGGGGTGGCGAGGGGGTCGTTCAGCGGGTCGTCACCAGGCGTACTCCATCGGTGCCGCCCGGTAGCCCGGGAAGATCTCGTCCAGGCGTGCCATCGCGGCCTCGTCCAGGGTGACCTGCAGCGCGCGGAGCCCGCCCTCGAACTGCTCCATCGTGCGGGGACCGACGATCGGCGCCGTCACGCCGGGGCGGTGCAGCAGCCACGCGACGCCGACGTCGGCGGGGGCGTGCCCGAGGTCGCGGCACAGCTGCTCGTAGGCCTCCAGCGCGGGGCGGTGCCGCTCGATGCGATCCCGGTTGCGGTCCTCCTGGCGCCGCGCCCCGGACGACCCGTCCAGCACCCCCGCGAGCAGGCCCCCGGCCAGCGGGCTCCACGGGATGACGCCGATGCCGTGGTGCTCGGCGGCCGGCAGCACCTCGAGCTCGGCAAGCCGGGTGAGCAGGTTGTAGTGCGACTGCTCGCTGACCAGACCCTGGAAACCCCGGCGGTCGGCCACCGCGTTCGCCGTCGCCAGCTGCCAGCCTGCGTGGTTGGAGGAGCCGACGTAGAGCACCTTGCCCTGGGCCACGAGGGTCTCGCAGGCCTGCCAGATCTCCTCCCACGGCGTGGCCAGATCCACGTGGTGGAACTGGTACAGGTCGATCCAGTCGGTCTGCAGCCGGCGCAGCGAGGCCTCGCAGGCGCGCACGATGTTGCGCGCGGACAGGAAGGTGTCGTTCGGCCAGTCGGACATGCCGCCGTAGACCTTGGTCGCCAGCACCGTCTTCTCGCGCCGCTCGGCGCCCTGGGCGAACCAGGAGCCGATGACCTCCTCGGTGCGGCCCTTGCCGGCGTCGAAGCCGTAGACGTTGGCGGTGTCGAAGAAGTTCACCCCCTCGGCCAGCGCCCGGTCCATGATCGCGTGCGAGTCGGCCTCCTCGGTCTTCCAGCCGAAGTTCATGGTCCCCAGGCAGAGGCGGGAGACCGACAGGCCGCTGCGCCCCAGGTGCGTGTACTCCATGGATCAGCACCCTGGCACCCTGTCGGGCGTGCCGCAGGACGACCTCGACAGCGCCTTCGACCGTGCCACCGCAGTCACCGCCGCCGAGGGAGGGGGCGCGGTCGCCGAGCTCGACCCCGGGTGGGAGGTCGGCGGGGGGATCCTCAACGGCGGCTACCTGATGGCGGTGGCGGCCCGCGCGGCCCTGCTGGGCAGCCCGCACCCGCACCCGGTGGCGGTCTCGGCCACCTTCCTGCGGGCCGGGGCGGGGGGCCGGGCCGACGTCCAGCTGACGTCCGGGCCGGCGGGGCGCACCCTGGCCAACAGCGTCGCCGTCCTGTCCACCGGCACCGGGCCGACCCTCACGGCGCAGGTCACGACCGCCACGCTGGGCGGGGAGCCGGTGGACTGGACGGCCAACGCGATGCCGTCCGTGCCGGACCCGGAGGAGTGCTCGGCGGCCCTGCGCCCGCCCGGCGTGCCGGTGCCGGGCCTGGTGGAGCGCCTGGACATCCGGTTCGACCCGGCGACGGCCGGCTTCGTCGCCGGCCGGCCGGCCGCCGAGCCGCGGCTGCGGGCGTGGATGCGGCTGGCCGACGGCCGCGAGCCCGACCCGCTGGCGCTGCTGGTGTTCGCCGACGCGCTGCCGCCGGCGGGCTTCGCGATCGGCCGGATGGGCTGGGCGCCGACGGTGCAGCTGCAGGTGCTCGTCCGCGCGCTGCCGGCGCCGGGGTGGTGCCTGGTGGAGAACGTCAACACCGAGGTCTCCGGTGGCTGGACCGACGAGGACTGCCGGATCTGGGACTCCACCGGCCGCCTGGTCGCGCAGAGCCGCCAGCTGGCCCGGCTGCCCCGCTGACCACTCGTCCCGCCCGTCCCGCCCGTCCCCGGGGCCCTGGGGGGGTGGGGGGGGGGGGGGGGGGGCGGGGGCGGGGGGGGGGGGGGGGGGGGGGGGGGGGGGGGGGGGCGGGGGGGGGGGGGGGGGGGGGGGGG